>JADFZP010000071.1:4532-10693 GCA_015232485.1 Alphaproteobacteria bacterium | reverse complement strand
CCTCAATGCACCACGGCGCGCACGGCGAAGGTGGCCCCGCCCAGCGCCCCGGTGTAGATCGACTCGGGGTTGATGTTGATCGTCACGTCGCCGTAGTTCTCCTTGATCAGCTTGCGCAGTTCGCGCACCGCCGCCTCGTTCTTGGCGACGCCGCCGGTGAAGGTGAACTGGTCCTTGACCCCGCCGGCCCGCGACAGGATCGACATGGCGCGCAGGATGATGGCGCGGTGCAGGCCGGCCAGGATGTCTTCGCGCTTTTCGCCCAGGGCCAGACGGTCGCGCAGCTCGGCGCCGGCGAACACCGTGCAGGTCGAGTTGATCCGCACCTGCTTGTTCGACTTCATGGCCAGCGGCCCAAGCTCGTGCAGGCCCATGTTCATCTCGTCGGCGATGTAGCCGAGATAGCGGCCGCAGCCCGCCGCGCAGCGGTCGTTCATCTGGAAGTTCTCGACGATGCCTTGCGGATCGACCTGGATGCCCTTGGTGTCCTGGCCGCCGATGTCGAGCACCGTGCGGGTCTCGGGATACATCATGTGGGCGCCCAAGCCATGGCACAGGATTTCCGAGCGGATGTGCTCTTTGGGGAAGGGCAGCCGGACGCGGCCATAGCCGGTGCCGACCACGTAGGTCTCCTCCAAGGGGATCGCCAAGGCGTCCTGAACGGGCTTCAGGATCGAGCTGGCGGTCATCGACCCCTTCTCCAGGGCGCGCACGAACTTGCCCTCCATGTCGCCGGCCGGCGGACGGTTTTCGACCTCGATGATCGACTTGTCATAGAGGTTGAGGATCAGCTCGAAGGCCAGCCCGGCCTCGCGGCACGCCGCCTCGCCGATCTGCATGAAGTCCGAGCCGGCGAGGTCGCGGAAGAAGTCCGATTTGCGCCGGGCGCCCGGCGCGAACAATGTCGCCGAATGGGCTTTGAGGCGCCGGAACACCTCTTCCAGCACGTCGCGCGCCGCCGTCTCCAGGCCGCTGAAGCGGGTGCCCTTGATGTTCGAGACGCAGGTCGCCTCGAGATCGTCGAGCTGTTCCATGAACTGGACGTGGCGGAAATGGCGTTCCAGTTCCGAGATGATCTCGTCGACCCGGCCGGCCACCTCGGGCACCGAGCCCAGCCCGCGCCGGAACAGGGTCAGGCGCGTGTCGATCAGCGCCTCCTGCTTCGAGACGGCCGCCGCCGTGTCGTAGTTCGAGCGCGAATTGGTGATGCCGCGCCCCAGGACGTGCTGGTTCTCGTCCATGACCACCGCCTTGGTGGTGGTCGAGCCGAGGTCGATTCCGATGAAGCAACGCATGATTGGAACTCCCCTCAGGCGGCGCGGTGGGCGCCCTGGCGCTTTTGCTCGATCATCTGGAAATAGCTTTCCAGGCGGTTCTTCACATTGGCCGCCGAGAAGTAGCGGGGATCGACCAGATCGGTCTCGATGAAGGCGCCGGGCTTGCCGGTGCGCTTCTCGACCTCCTTCATGATCATCAACTGGCCGGCCGAGAAGCTGTTGCAGCTTTTGATCGAGTTGATCAGGATGCCGTCGGCCTCGTACTCCTCGACATATTTGGTCAAGATGTCGACGCGGGTCGGCAGGTTGCGGTTGGTGTAGCAACCCAGGCAGTAATCGGCCAAGGATTCCAGCGGGTTGTTGGGATCGTGGCGGAAGCCCAGGTCGTACATGCCGCCGACCTTGGTGTAGCTCGACGCGACCACCACGGCGCCCTCGTCGTAGAACATCTTCCAGAATTCGCGGAAGCTGGTCCAGTTGGGCGGGCCTTCGACGACCAGGCGATATTTCTGATCGTCCAGCGACTTGCCCTCGGGCGTCATCGGGCCTTGGCCGGCGTCGATGCGCGCCTGGATTTCGAGACGCAGCGCCTTGTAATAGTCGATGGCGTCCTGGCGGCCGCGGAACGCGGTGAAGATCGGGCCGATGTAGTAGACGCCGCCGAAATAGGAATCGATCGGCGAGGGCTTGCGTTTGCCCTGGTCCAGGCACCACACCAGATCGTCCTCGGCCTTGGCCGAGTTGGCGAGGTATTCGCGCAGCCGGTCGATGTCGAACTTCACCCCCGAGACCTGCTCCAGGCCGGGAATGATGACCTCCTTCAACTGCTTGACCACGTAGTCGCGCATGTTCTTGGTCGAGTGGCCGTCGCCCTCGTAGGGGACGTGCAGCATCAGCGTCGGGCATTTGTACTCGGCGCGCAGCAGCTCGAACCACTTCATGAAGGTGTAGCAGCCGGTATAGGACAGCAGCAGCACGTCGGGATCGGGGAAGGGCTTGCCGTTGGGCGCGATGTTGCCGCGCCCCATCATGCCGATGTCGGCCTTCACATAGGTGCAGACGTCCTCGGAATGGCCGGACTTCTCGGCCTCCATGATGTAGCCGCCCGACAGCTTGCGCATGCCGTTCTGGATGGCGTTGATCTCGGGCAGATTGTTGAGGATGTCGAAGCACATCAGCAACTCGTTCAAGTTGCCCGGAACGAAGGTGGAGGAGACCTTGTGGCCGGTCTCGTGCTTGGACGTGATCGCGTCGTAATTCTTGGCGATCATGTCCTTTTGCAGCAGCATCGACGGCTCTTTGACGGCTTCGCTCATGGTCAGCTCCACAGCTTGATGGAATCGGCGAAGGTGCCGGCCTGTTCGCGGATCGGCTGCATCTGGCCGGAGTTCTCGGCGTATTTGAAGGCGATGTAGGGGATCTTGGCTTCCGACAGCCGGGCGCAGATCATCGGCCGGTCGAGCAGCGCCGGATCGCAGAAGCTGGGTGTCGCGTAGATCACGCCCTCGGCCGCCACGGCGCGCACCCGCTCGACGTGGAAGACGCCCTTGTCCTCCTCCTTCGGCACGTATTTGCACGAGGTCTCGACCGACTTTCGCAAATAGGCCAAAGACAGCGCGGCGATCGGGTCGCCATCGGTGGGGATGGCCTCGGTGATGAAGCGGTTGACCAGGGAATAGTCGTCCTCGACGACGTAGCAGCCGGCCATCTCGATCGATTTGATCAGGTTGAGCGGCGGCTGTTCGCAGAACGAGCCGAAGATCGCGATGCGGACATTGTCGCGCTTGGGCCGGTCCTCGGCCGCCGCGGCGGCCATGTAGTCGCGCAAAAGCTGGTTGTGCTCCTCGACCGGCATGGTCAGGCCGACCCGCATCAGCAGATAGACGTCCGAGGTCGCGGCCTTCCACGGCTCGCGGGCGCGCAAGGCGTAGACGGCGCGCACCAGATCGCGGTTCTCGTTGTAAAGCGCGATCGAGCGGCGCAGGTCGTCATCGGTGATCGCGCGCCCGGTCAGGGTTTCGAGGCCCTGACGCAATTCCTGAAGCTCGGCCTGATAATAGACGCCGCCGATTTCGGGGTCGAAATTCTGCGGCGTGTCGAAGAACTTCGACCACACGTTCGGGAACATCAGCTTCCACATTCCCGACAGATTGCGGATCACGTCGCAGACGAAGGGGAAGATCATCCCGTCGACGAAATCCAGGCGGTTGGTCACCCCCAGCTCGATGGTCGACCGGGGAATGCGGCAGATGTAGCTTTGATAATAGGCGTCGCCGTGGATCACCTCCATCTGATCGCCGCCGCCGAAAATCCCCAGCGGCAGGCAGCCCGCCGCGTGGATCATCTCAAGCGGCACATAGACCGGCAGGAAGCCCACCACCTTGCGGCCGGGCTGGGCGGCCTTCCAGGCGCGGGCGTCCTTGAAGTCGATATCCTCGAAGCGGGTCTGGCAGGCGGCGATGATTTCGGCGGTCGAGGCCATGGTCAGTTCTCCCATTTGGGCGAGCGCTTTTCGAGGAAGGCGGTCAGCCCCTCGACGGCATCCTTGGTCGACATCAAACCGGACAGGTACAGATCCTCGACGGCGGCCAGCTTGGCGCGGACCCGCACGATCATGTCCAGGCGCGCCGCATGCGTCGCGAAGCGCAAGCTGGACGGACTGTGCGGGGAAAGCCCCTGGTCGAAAAACATCAGCGCCGCCGCCTCCGGGTCGGGCGAGACCTCTTGGACGAGGCCGGCGCGGAAGCCCTCGTCGCCCGAGATCGGGCGGCCGGTGAACAGCATCGCCTCGGCCACGCCGCGCATCATCCGCTCGGGCAGCAGCACCGAGGCGGCCGGCGCGAACACCGCCAACTGGATCTCGGGCTGGCCCAGCTTGGCGTCGGGCGAAGCGAACAATTGATGGCCGGCCAAGGCCACCTCCAACCCGCCGCCCAGGCATTGGCCGCGCACCGCGACCAGGATCGGCACGGGCGATTCGACCATGCGCAGGATCAGCGCGTGCAGGCTTTTCAGCATGGCGGCGCAGGTCTCGGGCATGTGCTCTTGCACGCTGGCGCCGAAGCTGAAATGCGGGCCTTCGTGGTCGAGCAGCACGCCCTTCAGGCGCTCGTCGTCCAGATTGTCGGCCAACGCCTGGTCGAGCGCCGCGATCATCGCGGCGTCGACGATGTTGGCCTTGGGCCGCGACAGGCGCAGGCGCAACAGCGCGCCGTCGCGGTCGCGCCACACCTTCAAGGGAGAGTCGCCGGTCATTTGCCGCTCCGCGCCGCCGGCAGCAGGCTCTCGGTCAATTCGGGAGTCCAGGGCTTGCCCTCGGCCAGCGCTTGGCGCAGGGCGACGAAGTCGATCTCGCGATCCTCCTTGGTGCCCTCGTTGAAGGCGCGGAAGCCGGCGCGGGCCTCGGTCATCATGTTGAGGGCCAGCCAGGCGCGGCTGTTCTCCTTGTTGGCGTTCCAGGCGTTGAGCTTGGGCTTGCGCAGTTCCTCGAGCGTCTTGGTGAAGCAATCGGGGAAGGTGAGCAGGATCTTCGCGCACATCGCCTCGACCTCGGCGTCGAGCAACGAGAGATCGATGGTGCCTTGCTTGAGCATCGCCCGGCCGGCCGCCGCCTCGTCGCCGGTCTTGAACTCGCCGTGGATGATTCGGCCATACTCGTCGAGCATGCGGTCGGTGATCACCGTCGGATTGGCCACGAACTTGCCGTCGATCTTCAGCGCCGGGACGACCTGCGAGATCATGCCCAGCCGCGCCACCTTGTGCGCCGACCAGGGCTCGCACAGCGAACCCGAGACCATCGCCATCTCGGAACCGATCATCACCGGCAGGAAGTCGGTGGCGCCGCCGATCGGCGCCGAGCCGTGCTTGGGACCGGCTTGACCGAAACGCGCCAGATCCTGGGCGATCGAGAAATCGCAGGCCATGCCGATTTCCTGGCCGCCGCCGATCCGCATGCCGTTGACGCGGCAGATCACCGGCTTGTCGCAGCCCAAGATCGACGACACCATGTCGTTGAACAGGCGCATGTATTGCCGGTATTCCTGCGGATTGCCGGCGTAGTATTCGGCGTATTCCTTGGTGTTGCCGCCGGTGCAGAACGCCTTGTCGCCCACCCCGGTGAACACCGTGGCGACCACGTCGCGGGCGTTCGAGGCGGCGCGGAAGGCCAGGATCACGCCCTTCACCATGTCGGTGGTGTAGGAGTTGAACTGCTTCGGGTTGTCGAGAATGATCCAGGCGTTGTAGAGGCCCGGAACGATGTCGCCATTCGGCGCGCGGGCCGGGCGCTTTTCGTAAAGCACGCCGGGGACTACCGTCTCCCTGACCAGATTGTGATCGTTCAAATGCGTCATGATGTCCTCCGGGTCAGGGAACGAGGATGGCGCGGCGCGTCAGCTTGTGGGCGTGCGCGTCGGCGAAGATGGCGTTGATCGAGTCGAGCGGATGGCGCTCGACGAAGGCGGCCAGCTCGATCTTGCCGTCCAGGACCAGATCGAGGGCGCCGGGGTAAAGCTCGGGCGGGCAGCCCCAATTGCCCAGCGCGCGGGCATGGAAGGCCATCAGGTTGGACAGCCGCAGCTCGACCTTGTCCATGGTGAAGCCGACCACCGCCAGGGTGGCGCCGTGGACCAGCAGGCTCCAGGCGGTCGTCTGACCGGCGCCGCTGCCCGAGCACTCGAAGATCGCCCATTCGCGGGTCGACAGGCCCTTTTCCTTGGCGAAGGCGGCGATGGTCTTCTTCAGGGTCTTGGGATCGGCCTCGCGGGCGTTGATGGTCAACGCGGCGCCGTGGCGCGAAATGGCGTCGAGCTTGACCGGGTCGACGTCGATCGCCACCACCGTGCCGCCGAACGCCGAAGCGATCTGGGCGCAATAGCCGCCCAC
>JADFZP010000071.1:2600-4432 GCA_015232485.1 Alphaproteobacteria bacterium | reverse complement strand
TCGCCACCACCGTGCCGCCGAACGCCGAAGCGATCTGGGCGCAATAGCCGCCCACGCCGCCCACGCCGATCACCACGCACAGGGTACCCGGCCGCACCTCGGCCTGCACCACCGCTTGATAGGGCGTGGTCACCGCGTCGGCGACCACCGACAAATCGGCCAAGCCCAGCCCGGCCTTGACCAGACGCGCCTCGTCGACCGGGCACAGGCCGGTCGCGGACACCGTGATGTGGCTGGCGAAACCGCCCTGGATGTCGTTGCCGGGCATCGCCTGGCGGGCGCAGATGGTGCCCTTGCCGCGCTTGCACAGATCGCATTCGCCGCAGGGGATGACGGCGGGAACCACCACGGCGCGGCCCATCCAGGACTCGGCGCCGGGGCCGGCTTGGCACACCCGCCCGCTGATCTCGTGGCCCAGCACCAGCGGCAGGGGCGAATTGGTGCGCACGCCGTCGTAGTAGTAGCCCAGATCGGTGTGGCAGACGCCGCAGCCCGCGATTTCGACCACCACCTGGTTCGGCCCCGGCGCGGCCGGCTCGAAATCCTGGCGGACCATGGGTTCGCCGACGGCGGTCATCAGCCAGCGATGCGGAGTCTTCGACATTTTCCCTCCCCTCGTGATTATCTTGGCCTTGCGCCCTTGACGGGTTGGCGTTGGCGCGGTTACCATTATGGCATTGACGTACCACAATACCAGAAATCGCGTCAAGCCCGTTCGAAACCACCCCTTTTGGAGACCGACCGATGTCAGAGCGCCGCTTCCAGTGGGACGATCCGCTGCTGTTGGAGGACTGCCTGTCCGAGGATGAGCGCATGGTGCGGGACTCCGCCCGCGCCTATTGCCAGGACAAGCTGATGCCGCGGGTCACCGAGGCGAACCGGCACGAGGTCTTCCACCGCGAGATCATGAACGAGATGGGCGAGATGGGCTTCCTAGGCCCGACGCTGCCCGAGGACTACGGCTGCGCCCATGTCAGCTACGCCTGTTACGGCCTGATCGCCCGCGAGGTCGAGCGGGTCGATTCCGGCTATCGCTCGGCGATGAGCGTGCAGTCCTCGCTGGTCATGCACCCGATCCACGCCTATGGCACCGAGGAGCAGCGCCGCAAATGGCTGCCGCGGCTGGCCACCGGCGAGTTGGTCGGCTGCTTCGGCCTGACCGAGCCCGACGCCGGCTCGGACCCCGGAGCCATGCGCACCCGCGCCAAGAAGGTCGACGGCGGTTACGTGCTGACCGGAACGAAGATGTGGATCACCAACTCGCCGATCGCCGACGTCTTCGTGGTGTGGGGCAAGACCGAAGACGGAATCATTCGCGGCTTCGTGCTGGAAAAGGGCATGAAGGGCCTGTCGGCGCCCAAGATCGAGGGCAAGTTCTCGCTGCGCGCCTCGACCACCGGCGAAATCGTGATGGACGAGGTGTTCGTCCCCGACGAGAACCTGCTGCCCAATGTCGAGGGCCTGAAAGGTCCGTTCGGCTGCCTGAACCGCGCCCGCTTCGGCATCGCCTGGGGGGTGATGGGCGCCGCCGAGTTCTGCTGGCACGCCGCCCGCCAATACACCCTGGACCGCAAGCAATTCGGCCGGCCGCTGGCCGCCAACCAGTTGATCCAGAAGAAGCTGGCCGACATGCAGACCGAGATCACGCTGGGCCTGCACGCCTGCCTGCGGCTCGCCCGGCTGTTCGACGCGGGCGAGATGCGGCCCGAGATGATCTCGCTGATGAAGCGCAACAACTGCGGCAAGGCGCTCGACATCGCCCGCATCGCCCGCGACATGCATGGCGGCAACGGGGTGGCCGACGAATTCCACGTCATCCGCCACGTCATGAA
>JADFZP010000071.1:0-2500 GCA_015232485.1 Alphaproteobacteria bacterium | reverse complement strand
TGCATGGCGGCAACGGGGTGGCCGACGAATTCCACGTCATCCGCCACGTCATGAATCTGGAGGCGGTCAACACCTACGAGGGCACCCATGACGTCCACGCCCTGATCCTGGGCCGGGCGATCACCGGGCTGAATGCATTCGGCGGCTGAATCGGCTATACCCTGTGGACTGGGAAGTCTGCGGGGGTCCGCCCGATGCCGTTGTCCGCCGCCCTTGGGGCGTTCGCCGTCCTATCGCTGTGGCTCGCCGTGTGGGCATGGCGGCGCCGGCGCCCCGGCGCGAGCGAAGCCCTGTTCCAGACGCTGTTCGACTCGTCGCCCGACCCGACCTGGATCATCGAGGACGGCGCGTTCGTCGAATGCAACGCGGCGGCGCTGAGCTGCCTGGGCTATTCCGACAAGAGCCTGTTCCTGAAATCCCATCCGTCGCGACTGTCGCCCGAGACGCAGGCGGATGGCGAGGCGTCGTTCGCCAAGGCCGAGCGCATGATGGCGCTGGCCCGCGAGAACGGCATCCATCGCTTCGAGTGGCTGCACACGCGGGCCGACGGCACTTGCTTCCCGGCCGAGGTGACCCTGTCGACGCTGACCCTGGCGGGCCGCGAGGTGATCCACTGCGTGTGGCGCGACATCACCGAACGCAAGCGCATCGAGGCCGACATGCGCCTTGCCTCCAGCGTGCTGGAGGGAACCAGCGAAGGCGTCATCATCACCGATGCCCAAGGCGTCATCCTGTCGGTCAATCCGGCCTTCACCGCGATCACCGGCTTTGATCCCTCCGAGGCGATCGGCCGCACCCCGCGCCTGCTGAAATCCGAGCACCACGACCAGGCCTTCTATCAGGCGATGTGGCGCTCGCTGTCCGAAGACGGCCAGTGGCGCGGCGAGATCTGGAACCGGCGCAAAAGCGGCGAGGCCTATCTGGAATGGCTGAGCATCACCGCCCTGCCCGGCAACGACGGCATACCGACGCGCTACGTCTCGCTGTTCACCGACGTCACCGAACTGCGCCGCAAGGACGAGCGCATCCATCACCAGGCTTATCACGACGCCCTGACCGGCCTGCCCAACCGCCTGCTGCTCGGCGACCGCCTGACCCACGCCATCGAGGTGGCGCGCCGCGAGGAGCGCGAACTGGCGGTGATGTTCATCGACCTCGACCGCTTCAAGGTGGTGAACGACAGCTTGGGACACGACGCCGGCGACATGCTGCTGGAAGAGGTGGCGCGACGCCTGACCGCCTGCACGCGCCGCAGCGACACCATCGCCCGGCTGGGCGGCGACGAATTCGTGGTGGTGCTGACCGGCTTCGAGAATCCGGCCGAGGTGGCCGAGGTCGCCGAAAAGCTGATCCACACCCTGATGGCGCCGATGGCGCTGAAGGGCCACGACGTCAATGTCGGCGCCAGCATCGGCATCAGCCTGTTCCCCGAGGACGGCGCCGACACCGTCACCCTGATGAAGAACGCCGACACCGCGATGTACCGGGCCAAGGAGGCGGGCCGGAACACCTTCCGCATGTTCGACCGGGTGATGAACAGCGACGCCCTCGAACGCCTGGAGTTGGAAGAGGCCCTGCGCCGCGCCCTGGAGCGGGGGGAATTCGAACTGCACTACCAGCCCAAGATCGACTTGCGCAGCAAGCGGGTGGTCGGCGCCGAGGCGCTGATCCGGTGGCTGAGCCCCGAGCGCGGCATGGTCAGCCCGGCCCAGTTCATCCCCTTGGCCGAGGAAACCGGCCTGATCATCCGCATCGGCGATTGGGTGCTGGAAGAGGCCTGCCGGCAATTGGCGGCCTGGGAGAAGCAGGGACTCGACGCCATGAAGGTGGCGATCAACGTCTCGGCCCGCCAGTTCCACGACGGCGGTCTGGCCGACCGGGTCTCGGAAGCCCTGCTCCGCCACGAGGTCGATCCGGCGCGGCTGGAGATCGAACTGACCGAAAGCACCGTGATGTCCGACCCCGACAACGCGGTGCGCCAGTTGCTGCGCCTGCGCGAGATCGGCATCACCGTGTCGATCGACGATTTCGGCACCGGCTATTCCTCGCTAAGCAGCCTGAAATCGCTGCCGCTGGGCACCATCAAGATCGACCAGTCCTTCGTCCGCCGCGTCGACACCGACAGCGACAACAGCGCGATCGTCGCGGCGATCGTCGGCTTGGCCGGGGCGCTGGGCATGTCGACCGTGGCCGAGGGCGTCGAAACCCGCGAGGAGGAGGCGCTGCTGGAACAATACGACTGCGCCGTCGTCCAGGGCTTCCGCTACGCCAAGGCGATGCCCGCCGCCGAATTCGAGGCCTGGGTCGGGGCCGCGGCCGAGACCATGGGAGCATCCTCTCCACTCGTCTTGGCCGGACTTGATCCGGCCATCCATGGGC
Source organism: Alphaproteobacteria bacterium (assembly GCA_015232485.1). Taxonomy (GTDB): domain Bacteria; phylum Pseudomonadota; class Alphaproteobacteria; order Rhodospirillales; family Magnetospirillaceae; genus JADFZP01. Next base: position 121 of record JADFZP010000071.1, on the reverse strand, counting down.
GGTGACACGTGGATGCCCGTGTCAAGCACCTCTCCACTCGTCTTGGCCGGACTTGATCCGGCCATCCATGGGCGGTGACACGTGGATGCCCGTGTCAAGCACGGGCATGACGGCGAAGGGG
>JADFZP010000070.1:8268-11000 GCA_015232485.1 Alphaproteobacteria bacterium | reverse complement strand
GCGCTCGCGCAGCTCCGATGGGACGACGGGCGCCGCGGGCTCGGGCCACAGGTCCGGCGCGTGAAGACGGTGAAGCGCCCGCGCCGCGCCGGCTAGACCGGGCCTGGCGCCGAGCGTCGTCCGGACGATCTCGGCCACCTCGTCCAGATGCCCGGCGGACATGCGCGTCCCCCACGCGCCCGCCCACAGCGCCGCCATCCAGGCTTGGCCCAACGGCTCCAGGACCCCCGCCGTCGGCACCGGATCGCGCCTGGGCGCGCCCGCCGCCGCCTCACCCGCCAGGAAGGCGTCGATCGAGGCGATCAGGGTTCTGGTGTCGCAAGGCGCCGCGTGGTCGGGTCCAGCCGTGCTCAAGGCCGGCGACTCGGCCGGCGGGCCGCGCAGGGCGGCCTCGCCCGCCCGGATCAGATCGAGGGCGGGCAGGACGTTTCGCGAACGCTCTCCGGCGAGCAGACCGTGATCGATCTGGGCGGCCGCCAGATCGTCGCGATCGACGAGGCGGCCGTCGATCGCCAGCGATGCCAGAACCTCGCGGCTCAAGGACTCGTGGAGGATCGTTCCGCTCATCTCGGGGGCGTCGTCCTGGGCCTGGATCAGACGGCCGAGTTCGCGTTCGGCGGCGAAGAGTGCGGAGGACAAGGGCTTCTCCGGCGATGCGATGCTAACGAACGATAGCTTCACAGTCCGCCGATGCCAACCAAGCATATCGCTTCACTATTGGAAATGTTCCTTCCCGATGGTAAAGAGGAGCGGCCATTTTCGGCCCGGAACGCGCCGCCTTGACCCAACTCGTGCCTTTCGACGCCCCCGCCAGCCCGGCCCACGGTTTCATCGAGGGACTTGAGGAAGCCGCCGACCTTGCGGACGCGGCCCTCGCCCCCTCGACGCGCGCCTGTTACGGCCGCGCCTTCCGTCGCTTCGCGCTGTGGGCGGAAAGCCACGGCGCCCCCTCCCTGCCCGCCACCGGCGAAAGCGTCGCCGCCTGGATCGGGCTGCTGCACAAGCGCCGCCTCACCCCGGCCCGCCTCGCCGTCACCGTCGCCGCCATCGCTTGGCATCACCGTCAGGCCGGCCTGCCCGACCCCACGCGTGACGAACGCCTGCGCCTTGCCCTCAAAGGCGCGCGGCGTCGGGACGCCGCGCGGCCCCGGCGCAAGGCCCATCCCCTTTTGGCCATGGACGAGGGCGGGCTGCCCGGCGACATCCATCGTCTGGTCGACGCGGTGGTCGGCCGCGACCTGGTCGCCCGCCGCGACCGCGCGGTGATCCTGCTGGGTTTCGCCGGCGCGTTCCGCCGCTCGGAGCTCGCCGCGCTGACACTCGCCGATCTCGACTGGACGCCGCGCGGCCTGCTGGTCACGGTGCGCCGATCGAAGACCGACCAGGAGGGGCGCGGCCTGCGCAAGGCGATCTCGCCGGGCAGCCGGCATTGCCCGGTCGCGGCCCTCAAGGAATGGCTGGATGCCCTCGAAATGGTCACCGGGCGGGCGGTGGCGGCCGGGGAAGGCGGGGGGGCGCTGCCGGTTTTCACCGGATTCGCGCGGCCCAGGGTCGAGACGGCGGCGGACGGGACGACCCGTCCGATCCCGGTGCCCAAGGCCACGGCCATGAGCGATCAGACGGTGGCCCGAATCCTCAAACGCCACGCGGCGGCGGCCGGCCTCGATCCACGGCGGATCAGCGGCCACAGCCTCCGGCGCGGTTTCGCCACCTCGGCCGCCCTGGCCGGAAAGGACCTCGTCAAGATCCGCAGCCTGACCGGCCATGCCCGGCTCGACAGTCTCGGCGAATATGTCGACGCGGTGCGGGCCTTCGACTCCGCCGCCGGCGAGGGCCTGCTCTGATACCAAGCCGGAACCACGCGCCCTCTCCGGCCGACCGCTTCGGCATCAAATCGAGCCCCGCCATTTGCCACGCGGCTGCGCGCGCCGTTGCTGAACGACGATCGAGTCCAAATAGATGCGGTGTTGACGCCGCCAGTGGGCGACCGCCTCGGTGAGCGGCGGGCCGAAAAAGGAAACCAGCTCGTCGGGGGCGTTCATCCATTGTTGGCGAGTCATTCCCAGGAAGGTCACCCCCGGATCGCACGGTTCGGCGGGAAAGTTGGTGAGCGAGAGCAAGGTGGACGGCTCGCCGCCCTCGGCGGTCTTCGAATCGAAACAAAAATTGGCCATCTCGTCCCACGACCGTCCCGTCAGGCGGGGGCGCTTCAGCTCTTCGCAACATCCGTGCAAAAGCGTCTCCAACGCGGCGACCCGCGATAACAGGCGCCGACCGTTCATGGGGTCATCGTCCTCGCGCCGATGCGGCGGAGGTGCTGGCTCGACTGATCTCATGGCCTCATCCCCATGGGTTCAGATGATCGCCGACAAAAGTCGGCTGAACGATATACCGTCGATTCCCGTGGCGAAATTTCCGCTCCGCGTCGGTTTTGGCGTAACATATTTGGATGAGGTGGCGAGAATGATTCTTGATATTGGTCCGTTGCGGAATGCGGTCACCCGCCTGCGGGAGGGATTGGCGCGATACGATCAGAACGTCGCGGACACCCAAATTCGCGATGGGCTGATCCAACGCTTCGCGTTCACCTATGAACTTTCGCACAAGATGCTCAAACGCTTCATGGTGGCGACATCGCCCAGCCCCGGCGAATTCGACGAGATGAGTTTCGCCGACTTGATCCGCAGTGGCAATGAACGAGGTCTGTTACGCGGAGATTGGCCCGCTTGGAG
>JADFZP010000070.1:4556-8168 GCA_015232485.1 Alphaproteobacteria bacterium | reverse complement strand
CTTAGCCTAACGATCAGTGGAGCATTATCCGACGAATTTTCCGAATCCGACCTGCCGTTCAAGGTGGATGTCGTGGATTGGGCGACCACCAGTCCCGCCTTTCGGGAAATCATCATGACCAATCGGGTGGCCGTGATGACCGGGTGATAACGGCACACGCTGTGGGGCGCCTTCATTCGAATTCGAATATTTTCCGGGTCCACGATTACCTTTCGGGGGGTGGGCGTGAAACTCTTACCGATTGGGGACTCGGCGCGACTCGGCAGGCGGGCTGGGGAGTTTGGGCGTTCGAACTCTTACCGATTGGGGGATCGGCCCTTCATCTCTTACCTTTTGGGGGAACTGTGGCGGCGGGTCCGCTCCGCCGCACCTCTTCAAGCGGCGGCAGACTCGCCTCGTCGAAGGCCGGCCGCTCCGCGGTTCCCTCCAGCCGCGCCTTGCGGCCGATCTTGGGACGCTGCACCTCGCGCCAGGCTTCGCGCAGTTCGTCTTCGTTCTTGCTCCACCAGGTCAGTACGACGCCGGTCACCTTGCGGCCGGTTTTCAGGGGCTTGACGCCGACAGCGAAGGCGGCGAGCGCGTTGATCTCGCGCAATGCCGGCTTGACCGCCTTTTCGAACAGATTGCCCCAGACATCGAGCTTGCCCTCGGCCACGCCCAGCATGTCGCGCAGTTCCTCGATGCTCAGCGTTTCGGAATTCTTGTATTTGAGGCGGTACCGCTTGGCGACGGCCTCGTAGAGCGACAGCGCGTAGGACGAGGTGAAGGCCATCATCACCTGGACCTCGAGCTTGCCGAACACCGTCGAGTTCTTGAGCAGGCCAATCAATTTCGGGTCGAACGAATAGGTCAGCACCCCATCGGGGCGTTCGTCGTCGTACATGTCGTTGGCGCCAAGCAGTTGGACGCGCCGCGTTTGCCCATCCGCCAGACGCACGCGGACGATGGTTTTCATCAAACGCTCGATCGAGTCCTTGAGCCGCTCGTTTCCCTTGTGCGAGCCGCGCAAAGTGGCGGTGCCGACCTGGAACTCCTGCCCACGCTGGCCCATCGCCGGCCCGAAGGCGTTGGCGACCAGGGCGTTGTAGATGCGCTTGTCCGAAAGCGTCAGATGGCTGTGTCCGGAAATGTCGATCAGCTCGGCCGGCTTGATCATCTCGCCGGCCCGTGGCTTGACGTCCAAAGTCTTGACGCGCGGCTTGCCGGGCGCCGTGTCGGCGTCGTCGGGGAGGATCTCCACGGCTACGATCGCGATCCCGTCGACCTCGTCCTCGTCACCGGCCATATTCTTACCCCTGGTGATTACGACGGGCGCATAGTGAGGTAAGAGTTCAACAGCGTCAATCGCCCCCCGAAAGGTAAGAGTTTGGCGCGGATGGGTCCATCCACTCCGTTGCCGAGCCACTTTTTTCGGTGCTGACGACGCGCCGGTCGAAGTTATCCCCAGCCCATTCTTCCTTAATTCAGAATCTTCTCCTTCACCGGCGTCCCGCCCTGTGGACAAACGTCTCAATCCATTGATTTCACTCGAGTCGTTAATCGGTGACGTTGGCGGGTCCCTTACCCTTGGGGGGAACCCGCGCTACCTTTCGGGGGGAATTTCTTACGTTGCGGGGGAGAGACTCTTACCGATTGGGGGGGCGGTGGCCGAGCCCCCGAAAGGTAAGAACTCGGACCATATTCGAATTCGAATATCCGATTTCTCTTGACGACCAGTCCAGTGGGAGTGTTGTTTTTCACACCTGTAGGCGTCGAGGGGGAAGTGTCGTGGAAACCAACGTCAACGTGGCCTTGGCGGAGTTCCGCAAGGCCATGGGGATGTCTCAGCCCCAGTTCGCCGAGTGGCTGAACAAGAAGCTCAATCGGCGTTACGACCGCAACCGCATCAGCAAGATGGAAAGCGGCGCCGAGGCGGTGCCGGCGGCGGTGCGACTGCTCACCCAGCGGCCGGCCGTTTTCGAGCGGACGGTCGTGGTCGCCGTGGCCAATCAAAAGGGAGGGGTGGGCAAGACCACCACCGCCGTCAATCTTGGCTACGCCCTGGCGGCCAGCGGCCACGAGACCTTGATCGTGGACATGGACAGCCAAGCCAACGCCACCATCCATCTGGGCCAGAATCCGTTGCGCCTGGACGAGGCCCAGCGGACCATCTACCACGTCATGCTGCGTCGCCAACCGCTGGCCGATGTGGTGGTCGCGGTCAGCGACTCCGCGCCCTTGTTCTTGGCGCCGTCCAGCCTGTCGCTGGCGGCCGCCGAGACCGAGTTGATCGCCGAGCCGGGCAGCACCCAAATCCTTGCCGAGAAGCTGAAGTCGCTTGGCGGGCGGTTCCGCTTCGTGGTCATCGACTGCGCGCCGCAACTGGGCCAGTTGACCATGAACGCCCTGGGCGCAGCCGATTACGTCCTGGTTCCCACCCAGACCGCCGCCCTGTCGATGATGGGCATTCCCCAGCTCTTGTCGACCATCGACAAGATTCAGGATCGGGTCAATCCGGGCTTGAGCGTATTCGGCATCCTGCCGACCATGTTCGATTCCCGCACCTCGCAGGACAAGGAATCGCTTGAGGAGCTGCATGCCCTTTACGGCGAACGCTACCGCATCTTCCCCGAGGTGGGGCAGGCCACCATCTATCCCCGCTCGGCGGCGGCCGGCCGCATCACGCTTGAGGTGTCGCCCGACACCAGGGGCATGGAAATCTACGTCGAGCTGGCCAAGTCGCTGATCGACACCGTCGCCAGGGAGGCCGCCGATGCCACCTAAACTGCCCCGCACATCGGCGGCCCTGCTGCGCGAAAGCACCCAGGCGGTCGGCGCCATGGGCGAAAACAACCCGATCTTCCAGCGCTCGGCCGACGCGCCCCGCATCGTCGAGCTGGACGTCGATCAGATCGAGGCCGATCCCGACCAGCCCCGCCGTCACTTCGACGAGGCGTCCCTGCTGGCGCTCGCCGATTCGATCGAGGAGAAGGGCCAGATCCAACCGATCGTGGTGCGCCCGGTCGGCGATCGCCGATACCGCATCGCGGCCGGCGAGCGGCGCTGGCGGGCGCGCAAGCTGAAAGGTCATCGCACCGTCTTCGCGATCATCTCGAAAGCCCAGGCCGACGAGATCGCGCTGGTCGAAAACCTGCAGCGCGTCGATCTGGGTCCCTTCGAACTCGCCCATGCGCTGAAACGCCTGGGCGAGGTTCACGGATATACCCAGGCCCAGCTCGGCCGGCTGATCGGCAGGTCGCAGGCCGAAATCTCGAAGCTGCTGGGCTTCCTCGCGCTGCCCGAAGACGTCCTGGCCGACCACGAGGGCGCCCTGGCCCTGTCGCGTTCGGTGATCTACGAGATCGCCCAAGCCGGCGATCCCGACTTGCAGCGAACCCTGTGGAGGATGGCGCTTGGTGGCGCCACCGCCGCCGGCATCCGCGCGGCCATGCGAAACGCCGCCACCGCCCAGCCGGCCGCGCGATCCGTAGACGATCCGTGGAAGGCGGTGGAGCGCGGCATAACCCGGATGGCCCGCGACCTCGCCGCCGTCCAGCCCTCCGGCCTCTCGCCGGAACGGCGGGCCTCGCTGGTCGCGCTGCATCGGCGAATCGAGGCGCTGCTGTCCAACAA
>JADFZP010000070.1:0-4456 GCA_015232485.1 Alphaproteobacteria bacterium | reverse complement strand
GGCGGGCCTCGCTGGTCGCGCTGCATCGGCGAATCGAGGCGCTGCTGTCCAACAAATGACGCGTTGGGGCGGCGCGTCCTTGTGGCGGCGGCCGACCGCGCGGCCCTCACAGGGCCAGCGACGGCGTGACGGCGACCATGGTCCCGTCATCAAGCCTGCCGAACGGCTCGCCAAGCTTGTCGCTCGACAAGCGTTCCCGACGGCAGCGGCACCGTGGCGGTGGATCCGACTGGATGACCAGAGCCGGGCGAATGCTTCGGATCAGCCGCGCCGGTGCCGCGCCGACGCCGAGCCGTAGATCAAGCTCGCCATCAACCCGACGGCGATCGCGGCGCCCAGAGGGCCACCCGCCACCGCGCCCAGCCCGGCCGCCGCCATGCCCTTGCCCATGACCAGGAGGCCGGCCGCCTTGGCGGTTCCCGTCGCGACGGCGGCGCCGGCGCCGGTGGCCGCCGACCGCTTGAGCGACCGCGAACCGACGAGCGAGGCGAAGGCTGACGTTGTGCGGCTCATGGGAACCCCCCATCCGATGTTGCGAATAACTCCTATTCCCAATGAACCGCGATCGCCACTCATTGTCAATCAGAAATCCGCGTCCTTCCCGCGGGCGCTACCTCCAAGTGGGAGGATTGTCCGATTCACGGAAAAACCTCATCTAGGCGGGGCGCGTCCATAAGCATAAGGCCCGTGACATGACCAATCCCCGGGTAAGTCTCAGTATGTTCGAAATGTCGGATGAGGAATTGGTCGGGCTTAGGCGGGCCGCCGATCAAGAGCTTTACCGTCGCGAAATCCATCGGCGCGCCGCCCAGTTGATCCAGGAGGATCTGCGGGCCGCGAACCGCCGGGAGGGCGCCGAGTCGCAGCGCGTCGTCGAAGATCGCTTGCGGCTCGAGGGCGCGGCCAATCGCGCGGGGCGGGCGCAGCCACCAACCGAACCGGACAACCGATCCGGCGAGGCCAAACCCCGGCCCGCCGCCGGCGTGGCGGTTCGTCACTAGCGCATCCGGATCGAAAGGGCCGACATGGGACACAAACTGTACAAAGGCGTCGCCTACGGCATGGGGGTCGCCTTCATCGCTCCGATTCTTTTCGGTGCCCTCGAGAGGCTCGTCAAATCCGCGACGGCCGCCGCGCGCCGCCCCGGGTCCTCGCCCGAGCGGGTGGGCGAGGACGAATCGCGTGAGGAGCCGCTTCCGCCCAAATAGCCGGCGTTCCGCCCGACCATCGGCCAATTGATGTTGGCGGGATCGCTGGCGCGTTGGTATAGTCCACCCCAGCTTTCGGCAGGGTCGCGGACTCCAACCACATGGAATCGTCGAACATCGAGGCGCATCGGCGGAATGCGCTGTATCTTCTTTCGGCCGTGAGCATGATCTTCATGACTCTGGCCGTGGCGGTGCAGCCGCTGTTTCTTAGAAATGTTCTGGAGATTTCGTTCGAACAGGCCGGCGCCATCAATGCCAGCGTGCAGGTGGTCACCGAGATCCTCGATCTGTTCGTGGTGGGCTATCTGGGTTGGCTTTCCGACCGGATCGGCCGGGTGCGCATCATCGTGTTCGGCTTCGTGGTGGCCGCGCTCGGAGCGCTGCTGGCGCCGGCAAGTCCGTGGCTGGGGGCCGGCGGCGCTCTCGCCGTCTATTATCTCTCCCGCATCCTGATGTCCTTGGGAACCGGCGCGGTGTGGCCGCAGCTTTCGGCCCTGGCCGGCGATTTCAGCGATGGGGGTGGCCGCACCGGGCTGTTGTCCAACACCTTGTTCATGATGGCCTTCGGCGTGACCCTGGTCTACGCCGTGCTGATGCAGGTCACGCCCCATATTGGGATTCTCGGCACCATGGCGCTGACCGCCGCCATCGCCTTGGCCGGCGCGTGGTCGGCCAACGCCTTCCTGACCGATGTGGGTCCGCGCACCACCGACAGGTCGGTGCCGTGGCGGCGCGTCTACGATCTGGTCCGGGGCGAGAGCGAGTTGCGTCTGGCGTTCGCGGGTTCGCTGTTCGCTCGTAGCGACATGGTGTTCGTCGGGCTGTTCCTGATGCTGTGGTTCGTCTACTTCGCCGACCTCAAAGGGGTGGGGCAGGAGCGGGCGGCGGCGCAGGCCGGCCTGCTGATCGGATCGATGGGCGGCGTCGTCCTGCTTTCGATCCCCTTTTGGCGGATATTCATCGAGCGTCACGGCCGGGTTCAGGCGCTGGCTTCGGGCATGCTGCTCTCGGCGCTCGGCTTCATCATGTTTGGATTCGTGGTCGATCCCTTCTCGGAATTCATCCTTTTGCCGGCGGTGCTGGTGTCGGTGGGGCAGGCGGGCGCGCTCCTGGCGCCGCAAATCCTCACCATCGATCATGCGCCGCGCGAGCTTCGCGGATCGGTGCTGGGCGCGTTCAATGTGACCGGCGGGTTGGGAATCATCTTCTTCGTGCAGATCGGCGGACTGCTCTTCGACTTCGTCGGGCCACCCGCGCCCTTCGTCTTCTCGGGTCTTGGCAATTTGGTGGTAACCGTGTATGCCCTAAAGATGCTTCGATCCCGACGAAAGCGTGGGCTCGAAGCCGAGGCATCAGTATAGCGTCCCGTCGTCGGCCGATACGCGGTCGCGGCCGGAATGGTGTCGGATCTTGCGGAGAGTATCCATGCCGAGTGTGATTGCTGGTCTGTTGGCCTTGGCCCTGGGCCTGTGGGGATTGACCGCTTGGTGGTGGTCGGTCACCGAGTTCCTGCGCGGCGCCATGCCGATCGCGCTGATTCTGTTTGGCGTGGTGGCCCTGGCCGCCGGCGTTCAGGCGGTTCGTCAGCCGCCGCGCCGCGCCGACCTCGGCGAGGACGACATCTGATGACCGACCTGGATCAGGAGCTCGAAGGGGCGGGAGGCACGGGGGCCGTGTGCTCCAAGGACCTCAAGCGCTATTTCTACCTGATCGGCGTGGTGGCCCTGTTGGTCCTTTTCGGGGCGCTGGTCTATCGCCAGTCCTCGGGCGAGGGACTGAAGCTCGACCAGTTGTTGGCACGGCTCGGTCACGTCAAGACGGCCGCCACCCCGGCCCACGGGGCCTCCCCGGCGCCTCTGGCCTCGCCGGTGGCGGGTGTCGGTTGGGTCGCGCCGCCGTCTTCGGCGGCCGGCATCGCGACGCTGCCGCCCATCGCGGGCTTTGGGCCGCAGCGGCAAGAAGCCGCCGGATCGGCCACGTTCAGCCATGTCGCCCTGGCCATGCGCAACAGCGTGGCATCGGTCAGCGCCTCATCGGGCGGTCAGACGGCACCCGACCCGGTGGCCGCCATCGGCGCCCCCGACGGGCTGACCCGTTTCGCCACCCCGACCAACCGCACCGTCGAGAACATCGGCTCGGGCGTGGTGGTGCGCAATGACGGCTACATCGTCACCAACTACCATGTGGTGCGCGGCGCCAACACGGTGTTCGCGACCATCCTCGACGATGTCGGGTCGACCCGCTATTCCGCCGAAATCGTCAAGCTTGACGAGGCCCTCGATCTGGCGCTGCTCAAAGTCGTGCCCAAGGCGCCACTGTCTCCGGCGGTGCTGGGCGACAGCGACGCCGTGATGGTCGCCGACGAGGTGATCGCCATCGGCAGCCCCTTCGGGCTGGACATGACGGTGAGCCGCGGAATACTCTCGGCCAAGCGCAAGTCGATGGTGATCGAGGGGGTCACGCATAACGGCCTGCTGCAGACCGACGCCGCCATCAATCAAGGCAATTCCGGTGGGCCGCTGGTCGCCGCCAACGGTGCCGTGATCGGCATCAACACCGCCATCTACACACCGAATGGCGCCTTCGCCGGCATCGGCTTCGCGGTGCCCTCCAATCAAGCGCGCCAGTTCGTGCTCGACGAGATCGGCTCGCTGCCCAGCAGCACGGTGGATGGTCCGTCCTTCGGATTGGTGGCGCTGCCCTCGCAGTCGGTCGGCGTGGCCGGCCCGCCGATTCCGGCCGGCGCCCGATCGCCCCACGCCGACGGCCGCCAGAACATGGACTGCACCACCTGCCATGACGTGATCCGGGGTGGCCCGGTCACCGCCGCGCCGGGCGGGATGACGGTCGCCGCGGCCAATATGCCGCCGCCCCCGATCGTCGCCGGCACGCCGTCGCCCCATACCGATGGGCGGCAGAACATGCAGTGCAACACCTGTCACCAGATGCTGACCAAGGCGCCGGCGGGCGGGCGCACGGTGGCCGCCCGCAATCAGATGGGTCCGCCCATCGCCATGGGCATGGCGTCGCCGCATCGGGACAACCGCGACACCATGGCCTGCGCCACCTGTCATCAGATGGTGCCCGCGGCCGGCGTGGCTCCCGTCGCGGCGGCGGGCGGCGCCTATCAGTTCGCGCAGCCTCCGGCCAGTCTGGCGATGAACGTCGCGGGTGGCCGTCAGGGCGCCGGTTCGGGCGTCCGCGGCATGGTCCTGGCGCCAATGACGCCCGACGTGGCGGCGCGCCTG
>JADFZP010000069.1 GCA_015232485.1 Alphaproteobacteria bacterium | reverse complement strand
GCCTGATCGCCGTGGCCGACCCCATCAAGGCCTCGACCCCCGCCGCCCTGGCCGCCCTGCGCCGGGCCGGCATCCGCCTGGTGATGGCGACCGGCGACCATCGCGCCTCCGCCGAGGCGGTCGCCCGCCAACTGGGCATCGATGAGGTCGAAGCCGACATTCCGCCCGCCGAAAAGATCGCCGTGGTGCGCCGTCTGAAAGCCCAGGGCCACATCGTGGCGATGGTTGGCGACGGCCTCAACGACGCGCCCGGCCTGGCCGCCGCCGATGTCGGCATGGCCAGGGGCGGCGGCACCGAAGTCGCCATCCAGTCCGCCCCGGTGACCCTGGTCGACGGCGAGTTGTCGGGGATACTGACGGCCCGCGCCTTGGCGCGCGCCACCATGCGCAACATCCGCCAAAATCTGGCGCTGGCCTTCGTCTTCAACGCGCTGGCCATGCCGCTGGCGGCGGGCGGGCTGCTCAGTCCCAGCTTGGCCGCCGCGGCGATCGGCCTCGGCTCGGTGTCGGTGATCGGCAACGCGCTTCGCCTGAAACGGGTGGACATCCGCTCGGGGTGATCGGTTGGTCTTGCGCTTCGCGCGCGTCGCGATTATTTTCAGAGGAAGGCGGGCCGGGGGGCTAACCCGACCCGCCCTCGCTCTCGTTACCGGCTGATGGAGACCTTCAGTCTCCACAGGCGGTCCCGGAAGCGGATGGTGAGCTTGAATACGAAGCTCATCCTTCCCTCCTGGATCGTCAGAGCGGGGGATTCCGCCCTGACGAGGGAAGTATACGCGGAAGCCGTGTCCGACCCAGGTCTGATTACGGCTTCCGCGTCCTTCAGCCGCCCTTCCCGAAATACCGCGCCCGCATCTCGGCCACCTCGGCGGTCAGCGCCGCCTCGGGCATCGCCTGATAGCGCGCGTGCAGATCGGGGGCGAGGGGTTCGAACAGGTCGATCAGCAGCGGGTCGAAGTGGCCGCCGGCGCCCTCGCGCAGGATGGCCAGGGATTTCTCCAGCGGGAAGGGGCGTTTGTACGGCCGTTCCGAAGTCAGCGCGTCGAACACGTCGGCGATGGCGAAGACGCGGGCGTTGACCGGGATGTCTTCGCCGGACAGGCCGGCCGGATAGCCGCCGCCGGCCCATTTCTCGTGGTGGCCGCCGACCACGTCGAGCGCGTCGGCCAGCCAGCTCGAGCGGCCGACGATGTCGATGCCGTGCTGGACGTGGGTCATCATCACGGTGAATTCCGCCTCGTCCAGCTTGCCGGGTTTCAGCAGGATGGCGTCGGGGATGGCGATCTTGCCGGTGTCGTGCAGGAAGGCGCCCTTGATCAGCGCGCCGATCATCTTGCGGTCGAGGCCCAGCGTCTCGGCCAAGCGCACCGAATAGATCGTGACGCGATAATTGTGCGAGCCGGTGTCGCTGTCGCGCTTGGCGATCGCGGCGCCCAGCACCTCGAGGGTATTCAGATTGGCGTCCAGCAGGTCGCGGACCAACAGTTCCAGGTGGAACTTGCGCGCCTCGACATTGACCGCCAACATGCCGAACGCCTCGGCCAGGGCGGCAAATGGCGGCGGCAGGCGGGGTCGCCGGCCATCGCCAGCAGGGTTTCGACGTCCTCCTGATGGCCCATGGCGATGCGCTCGGCGAGTTCCGCCAAGCGCCGGATGGCGGCGTCCATCAGAAGATGCCTTCCAAGATCCCCTTCTTGCGCCGCTTGATGATCGGCGTTTCGCCATCGGTGGGCGCCCGGCCCAGGGCCTGCGCCTCGCGCAGGCGCTTGGCCTCCTTCTGCGCGTCGATCACCGTGCCGGGCGGCTCGGGGTCGCGCCAGAAGATGATGCGGTCGGTGAGGCGCACGTCTTCCTTGGCCAGGGCGCTGGTCTCGCGGTCGACCTTCAGGCGGATGTCGGGATCGGCCTGGGCGGTGCCGGCCTTGGCCAGCAGCGCGTCCAGGCCGGAACTGCCGCCCGCGACGCTTGGCGCGGCGCGGCCGCCGATCAGCGTCTCGCGCGCCTGATCGCGCACGCTGCCCTCTTGCGGGCGGGTGGCGCCGGGTTGCGGCGGTCGCAGCTTGAATTCGGGCGGGACCGACAGCGGCGCTCGCGAAACCACGGCGAACTCGTCCGGCGGCTTCTTTTCGAAACCCAACGCCCGCTTGGCGTCGGTGCATCCGGACAGGGCGAAAACCGCCAAGCCCGCGGTCAGCAGCGCGCGGGAAAGGGGCGAGGTGCGGAAGGTCATGCTCATGGTTCCGTTTTAGGGGATTTTGGCCCGCGGAACAAGGCATCGACGACAAGCAGCACCGCACCGATGGTGATGGCTCCGTCAGCGACGTTGAAGGCCGGCCAATGCATGCCACCGACGTGGAAATCCAGGAAATCCGCCACCGCGCCCCAGCGCAGCCGGTCGATCACATTGCCCAGGGCGCCCCCGATCACCAGACCCAGCGCCAAGGTGACCATCCAGTCGCGCGTTTGCCTCAGCCAAAAGAGCAGCGCCACCACCACGGCCAGCGCCACCGCCGAGAGCGCGATGGCGTTCCAAGGCCCGCCATCGTTGAAGATGCCGAAGCTGACCCCGGTGTTCCAGGTCATCACGATTCGGAAGAAGGGCAGCAATTCGATGGTCACCGGGCTGAAGAAGGGCGTGTGGTCGACGCCCTCGGGCCGCATCAGCGACTCGACCACCCAGATCTTGGTGATCTGGTCGATCACGATCACCAGCGCCGCGATGGCCAGCCCCCGCCGCATGGCTTTAGGCCACCACGTCGTCGCAGCGCCCGCACAGGCCGGGGTGGGAATGGGTGCCGACATCGGGCAGCACCTTCCAGCAGCGCGCGCATTTCTCGCCCTCGGCCGGCCGCGGCGTCACCGCCACGCCGGGAACCTCGGCCAGACGGAAGGCGTCGGCCGGGCCGTCGCCCTGGCGCAAGGTCAGCCCCGAGGTGATCGACATTTCGGCCAGATCGACGCCGTCCAGCGAGGCGGCCAACTCGGGGGTCACCCAGACCTCGGGGTTGGCTTGCAGGCTGGCGCCGATCCGCTTGGCGGCGCGCTCGACCTCCAGCGCCCCGGTGACCACCCGGCGCACGTCGCGCAAGATCGCCCAGCGGGCGGCCAAGGCGTCGTCGCGCCACTCGGCCGGGACGTCGGGGAACTGGCGCAGATGCACGCTGCCCTGGTCGTCGGGGTGGCGGGCCAGCCACGCCTCCTCGGCGGTGAAGCAGACGAAGGGGGCCAGCCAGGCGGTCAGGCAGTCGAACAGCCGATCCATCACGGTGCGGGTGGCGCGGCGGCGAATCGACGTCTTGGCGTCGCAGTACAGCGCGTCCTTGCGGATGTCGAAATAGAAGGCCGACAGATCGACCGCGCAGAAGGTGTGCAGTTCGGCGAACAGGCCGTGGAAACTGAACTCGCCGCAGGCCTTGCGAATCTGGCCGTCCATCTCGGACAGGCGGTGCAGCAGCCAGCGCTCCAGTTCGGGCATCTCGTCGAAGGCCAGACGCTCGGCCTCGTCGAAGCCGTCCAGCGCGCCCAGCAGATAGCGCAGCGTGTTGCGCAGCCGGCGATAGACGTCGACCTGGCTTTTCAGGATCTCGGGCCCGATGCGCAGATCGTCGGAATAATCCGAGCCGACCACCCACAGCCTGAGCACGTCGGCGCCGTGGCTGGCCACCACCTCTTGCGGCGCGATCACGTTGCCCAGCGACTTGGACATCTTGCGGCCCTCCTCGTCCAGGACGAAGCCGTGGGTCAGCACCGCCTCGTAAGGCGCCCGGCCGCGCGTGCCGCAGGATTCCAGCAGCGAGGAGTGGAACCAGCCGCGATGCTGGTCCGAGCCTTCGAGATACAGCGAGGCCGGCCATTTCAGGTCGGGCCGCTTCTCCAGCACGAAGGCGTGCGTCGAGCCCGAATCGAACCACACGTCCAGGATGTCGAAGATCTGCTCGTAATCGGCCGGGTCGTGGGCGTCGCCCAGGAAACGCCCTGGATCGGCCGAGAACCACACGTCGGCGCCCTCGGCCTCGACGGCCGCGACGACGCGGTCGAGCACCGCCTGATCGCGCAGCGGCTCGCCGCTTTTCTTGTTGACGAAGATGGCGATCGGCACGCCCCAGGCGCGCTGGCGCGACACGCACCAGTCGGGCCGCGTCTCGATCATCGCGCGGATGCGGTTGCGGCCCTGGGCCGGCACCCAGCGGGTCTCGTCGATGGCGGCCAGCGCCTTGTCGCGCAGGTCGTTCACCGCCATCGAGATGAACCATTGCGGCGTGTTGCGGAAGATCAGCGGCGCCTTCGAGCGCCAGGAATGGGGATAGGAATGGACCAGCTTGCCGTGATGCAGCAGCGCGCCGGCCTCGGTCATCGCCTTGACCACCGGCTTGGCGACCGGCGAGTACCAGCGGCCGTCCTTGCCCTGGCCCAGCACGAACTGGCCGGCGAACAGCGGGATGTGGGCCGGATAGCTGCCGTCGGGAAGCACCGTCTCGGGGACCGCGATGCCGTTGGCGACGCCCAGATGCCAGTCGTCCTCGCCATGGCCGGGGGCGATGTGGACGAAGCCGGTGCCCTGGTCGGTGGTGACGAAGTCGCCGGCCAGCAGCGGCACCGGGAAGTCATAGCCGGCGGCGTGCAGCGGGTGGCGGGCGATGCTGCCGGCCAGCGCGGCGCCCTTGATCTCGGCCAAGATGGCGAAGGCGGTGATGCCGGCCGCCTTGCAGACCTCCTCGACCAGCGGCTTGGCCAGGATCAGGCGCTCGGCGATTCGGGCCAGGCTGCCCTCGGCCACGGCGGTCGGCTCGACCACGGCGTAGTCGAAATCGGCGCCATAGGCCACGGCGCGGTTGCCCGGCATGGTCCAGGGGGTGGTGGTCCAGATGACCACGCTGGCGCCCTCGATCTCGGGCGTCGCGGCCTGGGCCAGGGGGAAGCGCACCCAGATGGTGGTCGAGGTGTGGTCGTGATATTCGACCTCGGCGTCGGCCAGGGCGGTCTTCTCGGCCACCGACCACATCACCGGCTTGGCGCCCCGGAACAGCCCGCCATTCATCAGGAACTTGCCGATCTCGCGCACGATCTGCGCCTCGGCGGCATAGGCCATGGTGGTGTAGGGGGTCTTCCAGTCGCCGATCACGCCCAGGCGCTTGAACTCCTCGCTTTGCACGCCGATCCAATGCTGGGCGAAGTCGCGGCATTCCTGGCGGAACACGGCGATGTCGACCTCGTCCTTGTCCTTGCCGGCGGCGCGGTACTTCTCTTCGATCTTCCACTCGATCGGCAGGCCGTGGCAGTCCCAGCCGGGGACGTAATTGGCGTCCTTGCCCATCATCTGCTGGGCGCGGCTGATCACGTCCTTCAGGATCTTGTTCAGCGCGTGGCCGATATGAAGATGGCCGTTGGCATAGGGCGGGCCGTCATGCAGGACGAACTTGTCGCGGCCTTGCGCGGCCTCGCGCTGGCGGGTGTAAAGGTCCATCTCCTCCCAGCGGGCGAGCAGCTTGGGCTCGAGGGCGGGCAGGCCGGCCTTCATGGGGAAGTCGGTGCGGGGCAGGAAGACGGTGGATTTGTAGTCTACGCTCATTGGTCGGGCCTTCCTCGATCCGCGGCCGGCACGCTGGGGCCCGGACTTTGCGGCAGATGGCGGTCGTTCAGGATTTCGCGGGCGGCGTCGCGGTCGGCTTCGATTTGCGCCTTCAGCGCGTCGAGCCCGGCGAAGGTTTGTTCGGGCCTTATGAATTCGATCAGCGCGACGCGCAAGTGGCGACCATATAGATCGCCTTCGAAATCGAACAGGTGGGCTTCCAGCAGCACGTCGTCGCCGCCGAAGGTCGGGCGGCGGCCGATATTGGCCACGCCGTCATGCCATATGGTGGCGCCGCCTTGATCGATGCCGGCCCGCACCGCGTAGACGCCGGCCGCCGGGCGCTGGTATTCGCCCAGATGCAGGTTGGCGGTGGGGAAGCCGATCTGGCGGCCGCGCGCGTCGCCGTGCTCGACGCGGCCCTCGATCTCCCAATAGCGGCCCAGCAGCGTGGCGGCCTCGGCGGGGCGTCCGGCGACCAGCGCCTGGCGCACGCGGGTCGAGGAATAGACCCCGCCCTCGGGGTCGCGCACCGGCGGCACGCAGGTGACCTGGAAGCCGTGGCGCACCGCCATGTCGTGCATGACGGTGCAATCGCCGCTGCGGCCGCGCCCGAAATTGTAGTCGTAGCCCATCACCACATGCGAGACGCCCAGGCCCTGGACCAGCACCCGCTCGACGAATTCGGGCGCCGCCAGCGAGGCGAATTCATGGTCGAAATGCTGCATGTACAGGAAATCGGCGCCCGTCGTCTCGATCAGCCGCGCCTTGATGCGGAACGGGGTCAGGCGGAACGGCTCCTGGTCCGGCTTGAAGAACAGCCGGGGATGGGGCTCGAAGGTCATGGCGCCGGCGGGGCGGCCGGCATCGACGGCGATGCGGCGCGCCGTGCCGATCACCGCCTGGTGCCCGATGTGAACCCCATCGAAGTTGCCAAGCGCCACGACGGCGCCCAGCACCCGCTTCGGAAGTTCGGTATGATGACGAAAGATGCGCACGGCGCGATCACGTCCTCCCACCGTCGAGGCGACGGAGGCCAAGGGGTAGCGGAACGACGCGCCGAGCGCAAGAAGTCAGGCGGGACTCACCCGCGCGACGGCACCATCAGGCTGGCCTCGCCGTCCAGCACGACGGTCTCGCCGACGGTGCAGACCGTCTTGAAGGTGGCGCGCTTCTTCTCGGGAATCAATTCGGTGATCTCGACGCGGGCGACCACGGTGTCGCCAATCCGCACCGGCGCCTTGAAGCGCAGGTTCTGCGAGATGTAGATGCAGCCCGGCCCAGGCAGCTTGGTGCCGAACACCGTCGAGATGTAGGCCGCCGACAGCATGCCATGCGCGATGCGGCCCTTGAACATGGTGGGCTTGGCGAATTCCTCGTTGACGTGGACCGGGTTGAAATCGCCCGACACGCCCGCGAACATCAGGATGTCGGCCTCGGTGACGGTGCGGCCGTAAATCGCCGACATGCCGACCGAAAGGTCCTCGAAATACATCCCGTTCAGCGAATCCCCACTCATGCCGCTCTCCTCGTTCATGCCGCGTTGCGATGATTTTTGACGCGGCGCAGTATAGCGAGGCCCCCGAGGTCCGGCAAGAGCGCCCCAAACCGCCATCTTGCGCGAAGGGGCCTTCGTGGCTTATATACGGGGATCGGCGCGCGGGTGTAGCTCAATGGTAGAGCAGAAGCTTCCCAAGCTTACGACGAGGGTTCGATTCCCTTCACCCGCTCCAACGAATCATCCCAGAAACAGCCGGTTTCTGCCAACGTGCTGGCTTTATCGAGCAAAATAGGCTAGGATTTCCGGACCAAATTGGACCACATGCTTGGTTCAAAGGGACGGGAGGCCGGCCATGGCGACCATAGACAAACGCGGCGAGGGCCAGTGGCGCGCGCGAGTGCGCCGCGATGGGAAATCCCTCACCCGCACCTTCGAGACCCGTGACGAAGCGCAGGCCTGGGCGTTGCGGATCGAAGGCAAGATCGTCGGCGACGAGTACCAGGATCGACGCAAGGTACAGGCGACCTCTCTCGCCGAGGCGTGCGATTGGTATCTTGAGAACCTCAATCGCAAACAGGCCGACGCCAAGAACAAGGTCAGCAAGGTCAGTTATTGGAGATCGTCCGAATTCGCCTCCTGGTCGCTCGTCAGCCTGCGTCCCGCCGATTTGATCCGCTGGCGCCGTGCGGTCCTGGACGAGGACAATCGCGACGAGGACGAGATCGCGGGTCCAGGCGCCAAGGTCGGTTCCCAGACGGTGGTGCATCGGCTCAACGTGCTGTCGCAAATCTACGCGCAGTGGGCGTTGGCCCATGATCAGACTGTAACCTGCCCCGTCGTGAGGGGCGTGCGCCCTTCGCTCCCCGATGGTCGCTCCCGTCGTTTGGATCCGAATCCCGACCGGGATGGCCGTGATGAAGAGACTAGGCTGCTGGCCACGGCGGAACGGTCGTCACGGCCCTGGCTGAAGGCTGCGATTGTCATCGCCCTCGAAACATGCATGCGTCAATCCGAACTCGCCGAACTGACCTGGGATCGCGTTCGGTTGAACGTCGAAGATCCTTTCGCCGACCTGCCGAAAACGAAGAACGATCGTCCTCGGCGTATCCCGCTGTCGGTGCGAGCCGTCGCCGCCTTCGAGACCCTCAAGGGCGCGTCCATCATCATCGGCAAGAGGAAGGTGCTGCCCGTGGAAACCGGAAGAGGCATCGCCCACGCGTTTCGAGCCGCGATCTCGGAGGATGAATTCCAGGATCTGCGCTGGCATGACTTGCGGCACGAAGCAATATCCAGACTGTTTGAACGGACGGATCTTCGAGACAATGAGATAATGGCCATTTCTGGGCATATCAGGCCGGAAATGCTCACGAGGTACACGCATCTCAGGGCTGATCGTCTTGGTTCCCGTTTGCCAGGAGGTCGACTGAACGTACACGCAAATCGCTGATTGGGCGCAAGGCTCAAGGACTCACGGGGGCTGAAAAGTCGAGCACTGCAAAAAGATCCGGAGCGTGCACCGAATTGTGCGATCATGAAGTGATCTTGAATCCGACGGGCTGGCTTGCGATTGCTGTCGGATGCCAGTCACTCAAGAGCTTCGTAACAACTAAGCGCGCATGCCTACCCAAGCGGGTTATCAGGTGCCACATGAACCAGATCGTCGTTCCAATTCCGGTAACGGAAGCGGAATTTGCGAAGACCATAAACGAGCGCTACGGTCGCCTCCGGGCAGCGGCACGCCGAACCCTGGACGAGGCGTTGGAACTCGGCGCCCTGCTGACGGCCGCGAAACAGTTCATCGGGCACGGTCGTTTCGGAACATGGTGCAAGGCGAGCCTTCCTTTCGGCGTACGTCAAGCCCAGACCTTCATGCGTCTCCATGAATGGCGTGATACCATCCCCGAGTTGCGGAAAAGCGAACTCGGTTCGGATTTGACCATCGCCTCCGCCCGCGCCGCGCTTCGCCGCATCAATGGGATCGATTCGCGCCGACGTGCCGAGCAGGCCATGCCGATGTCAGTTGGTCCTCGGTACGAGGATCCCCAAACCGACGTCGAAGTGGTTGCGCGACAGTCGCTCGCGGATTTCACCGACGAGGAAATTGCAGCCGAATATGGCAGGCGTAGGGAGGTGAAGGGGTTCCGAGCGCCGAAGGAGCTTAAGGATTGGTACCTGAGATTGCTGGAAATGGCCGAAGACGAACAAGGCCCGCTGGCCAATTACGTACGCACGACCGACTTTCGGCGTCGCCCCAACAACCCGCGCCTCTCCACGGCATGACCCGCCTGAGTGGAGCGGCCTGAGCCCGGCTGCCTATGCGCTTTGGGCGCGCCGCCCGTTCCAATTCCGGGGCGCCTTTGCGGGCGGCGTTACCGTATGAGCCGGGCGCCGACTCCCAGGCCACCCTCCGCTGCAATTATCAGCACACCGGCACCCTCAATGGCGGCGCGAAGATCGCGTAACGTCCTGTCATAGGGGGTGCGCGCCCCCCGTTCGAAGTCGGCCAAGGTCTGTTTCGCCACCTTGGCCTCCTCGGCCAACTTCTGCTGTGACCAGCCTAGCAGGGCCCGCGCCGCGCGAGACTGCTCGGGAGTCAGGATCAATGTATCAGCATTGATATTTTGTATTGACATTGATCCAACCTAGATGCATCGTATTGACCTTAGCCGGTCATGGGCCGGCAAATCAACAACGATCAGGATCAATCACGATGACTCGCATCCCTTCCCCCCTCCCACCCACGTCCGCCATCACGGCGGCCCCGCACCGCATCCTTCCTCGGGCGCTGCACAGGTCTCTCAACGACCTGCCGCGGCCCCACACCGACGCCACGGCCCTGGCGGACGCAATCCTCGCCGGCCGTGTGACGGTTGACGCGATCGGCATCCCCTGGCGCCCGCTCGTCGATGGAGACCTCGTCGACCGGGTTCTGGCCGAGGACGGGGATCGTCGCGAAGGGCCCGAGCACCGTCTTCTCAAGCTTCACGCCCGCATCGTCGCCCTGACGATCGATCCACGGTTTCAGTTGGAACCCGAGACGGCGGTCACCGATGAGCGCCACGCCCTGCGAGCCGACCTCGTCGCGTGGAGCGTCTACGGGATCAGCCAGTCATTCGAATGCGGGGTCGCCGACGGGCGCGGCGTGCTCACCCAGTTGATGCACGGACAGGTGCGGGTCAACGTGCTGCCCTACGCCGGGCTGCAACTGCCCTCGATCGCCGGCTACTCGTTCCGGCTCGCCGACAATCCGGCCCTTCCGGAGCTCTGTCCCGACGGCGCCGCGCTGGCCTGGAGCCGCATTCTCCGTCGCGCTTGTCGCCCCACCCCCGATCTGCCCGTTCCGGCTCCGTGAAAGCGAGGACACCATGCTCGACATCGACGCTCACCCCATTCGCATCGCCGACGTGGCGGCCTTCCACCGGCTCAACGGCTACGGCGTCGCCGACATGCTGTGGCTGCTGTGCGTGACGCCCAACCGCTGGGGCACCATGATGCGCGACGCGCGTCTCGACCCCGACACGCTGGCGCACCAGCAGCACGCGCTGCTGATTCGCTGGCTGTGGGCACACCCCGGTGTGACGCCGCCGCTGCGCGGCCCGCACCCGTCCGAGATGCATCGGCGCCTGGAACGGATCTTCGGGGCCGTGCTTCCGCCGGCACTGTTCGGACCGTTGCTCGGCGGCAGCGTGAACCAGGCGCGCGGCTGGTTGTCTGGCCGCGGCACGGGTCCTGCGACCCGTCGGGCGGTGGCCCTGATCGATGATGCCGATGACCGTGTCCTAACCGCCAACTGGACCGAATGGTGTGAGCATGCGCGGCACGAGGCCCGCCTGCGCGGGCTCGACACGTTCCAGAGGGCAAGCCGCGGGGCGGCGGCTTGGACTGCGCCCGCGATGAGTGGTGTCGCATGAATTCACCTTTTCACTCTCGCGCG
>JADFZP010000068.1 GCA_015232485.1 Alphaproteobacteria bacterium | reverse complement strand
GCCAGCCGGGCGACGGGCAGCTTCTCCTGGGCGCCGGCCAGCGACATCGACACGCCGTCGTCGCCAGCCAGGAACGGCTTGGCCGGAAGCTCCTCGATGATCCGTTCGAGGGCGCCCGCGTCGGGAATCGGCCGCCAGCCGGGGACCTCCCCCGGGCGGGGCGGGCCGAGGGTCAGGGCGCCGGCGGTGTCGCGGCCGATCCGCTCCAGGATCCCGACGACGTCCTGGGGCGACAGCCCGAGATTCCGCCCGATGGCGAGCAGATTGCCCTCCTCGGGCAGCAGGTTGGCCAGCCACGGCAGCAGGGTGGCGGCGGCGAACGGCCCCGCGTCGAGCGGCATGCGCAGGGACAGCGGGAACGCCCCCCGCGTCCGCGGCCAGCGCGGGTCGTAGGCGAAGGTCGGCCCGTCCTCGGACAGGGCGATGTCGCCGACCACCAGGGATTCGTAGCGGACCGGAAGCGCGCTCAAGCCCCGCCTCCCGGATCGGGCAGGTCGGGATAGGCGTCGGCCCCGCCGGTCGGCGCGGCGCGGGCGGCCTCGCCGTCGGTCAGCGCCAAGCCGACCCCCCGGGCGACGGCGAGCGCCTTGCCGAGTTGGCAGGTCGGCTTGCCGCCCTCCAGATCGACGATGAAGCGCTCGCCCACGTTGACCGCGAGGGCGAGGTCGCGTTGGGTCAGGCCCAGCGCTTGGCGCCGGGCGCGGATCAGGCCGCCGAAGCGGCCGGGCGAGTCGATGATCTGCAAGATCCGGCTCCTTCTTACCGATCGGTAAGATGACGCCTCGGCGACCCCGCGTCAAGGCCTCGTCTTACCGAGCGGGAAGACCTCGCCGGATCGGCCCATGGCCGTTGTCCGCCGGCGCCATGGCGCGGTTCCCCTCCCTCAGGACGCCGCGCGGGGTCGCAGGACGAACCATTCCATCTCGACGCGGAATTCCCAGACGGCCAGATTCGCCGTCAAATCTGGCAATCCGTCGAGTTCGGGAAAATCCCGCGCGTCGCGGATGGCGGACGGAATGCGCTCGATCGCGTGGGTCGGGCGGAACCGTTCCAGCAGGATGTCCGAAAGTCCCTCCATGGCGCAGTCGTGAACTTCGACGAGAACGAGGCAGTCCCGCAGGCCCGGGGCCAGCGCCGGGTCGAGCAATGCGTGTTCCCAACCCTCGCAATCCATTACGACCAGTGTACCGGGCAGCAAATCGCCAGCGAATTGCCGCACATCCGTTCCCAGTCGCACCTCGACGCGGTGTTCGAGGCGGTTGTTTCTCAGGGTGAGGCGCGTGTCCTCGATCCGTGCCGGCACATTGTCGTAGGCGATGATTTGCGCTTCGGGCAGACGCGCGGCCAGGCCGGCGGCGTACCAGCCCTCGCCACTGCCGACGTTGACGACCCGAGGCGGAGAGATGGCGATCAAGGATTCGAGCGCCTGTTCGAGTTCAGACTCGTAGCTGCCCAACAGACACGGAGAGGGGTGCGAAAAGCCCTCGACCACGATCCCGCGAAACGGCCCGCGCCGGGCGGCCCATCCGAACCTGGCCGCCAGCAGGAGGCCCAGGTCGCCGGTGACGCCCTGGATTTCGGTCCAATCCATCGATCCTCGGCCAAGCAAGGCGCCGACACGCGTCTCCAGCGCCGCGGGAACGTCCTGCGACGAGTGCGCCGACTGGCGCGTCGCTTCGGTAGTATTCATCATCAAGTCCTGGCTGCTTCGCCGGCCGCAAAGCGACCAATGCATGTTGACGCTCTCATAGTTCCCGGTCGATGTCACCCTGTTTGGGTGGTCCTCGTCGTGGACCCGGCCTGACCCGATCCATCAATCTTTCGGATCGCCCAACGCGCATGGGATGGGCGGACGTGCAATTGGCCGGCCGCACCCCTTCTATCCCCAAGGAAACATCCGTCGCGAGGTGGGAATGGAACGGGTCGCCTTCATTGGCTTGGGCGCTATGGGCAAACCCATGGTCGCCAATCTCCTGGCGGCGGGCTGGCCGGTCAGCGTCCACAATCGCGGACCGGGAAAGGAAGGCGGGCTGGCCGGCCCCGACTTCCGGGTGTGCGATTCGCCCGCCGACGCGGTTCGCTGCGCGCGGATGGTCGTCACCATGGTTCCCGACGACGCCGCCGTCGAGGATGTCACCTTCCGCGCCGATGGCATCCTTGCGCATCTGGCGCCGGGGGGCGTTCACATCTCGATGAGCACCATCGGCGTCGCCTGCTCCCGTCGGCTGGCCGAGGCCCATGTCGCGGCCGGGCGGCGTTACGTCGCCGCCCCCGTGTTCGGCCGTCCCGACGCGGCGGCGGCGGGCGCGTTGTGGATCGTGGCGGGCGGCGCCCCCGATGCCGTCGAGTCCTGCCGTCCGTTGTTTGAGACCCTGGGGCAGGGCTGGTTCCATGTCGCCGACGCCCCGGAAGGGGCCAACGTGGTCAAACTGGCCGGCAACTTCACCATCGCGGCCGTGCTGGAGACCTTGTCGGAAGCCTTCGCCCTGCTGCGGAAATCGGGTCTCGATCCCAGGCAGTTCCTCGACATCGTCAACTCCACCATGTTCCGGTCGCCGATCTACCAGGCCTATGGGCTCATGGTCCTGGACGAGGCGTTCGAGCCGCCCGGTTTCAAGCTGAGACTGGGGCTCAAGGACGTATCGCTGGTCCTCGCGGCGGGGTCGGACGCCAAGGTGCCGATGCCGACGGCCAGCCTTATCCGGGACAATCTCCTGTCCGGCGTGGCCAGGGGGATGGGCGAGGTCGACTGGAGCGCGCTGGGGCGCGTCATCGCCGACAACGCCGGGGTTCCGCCCGGCACGCGCTGACGCCCCGTGGCGTCTCGAATTGGGTATTTCAAGTAGCTGGAGTTCCCCCCACCTATCCTTACGAAGGGTGGGTGGTGTCGGGCTGATGGTGGAAGGATCGTACTCCGTTCAAGCCGATGGATTGGAGCGCAAACGCCTGCAACTGGCCATCGAGGCGGCCCAGTTGGGGACGTGGGAGTGCGACTTGGCGAAGGCGGTGATTACCGTCAGCGCCCGCGCGGCGGACATCCTGGGGCTGCCGGACCTTGGTGTGCTTAGCCTTGAGACTTGGCGGGATCTGCTCCATCCCGACGACAGGGACCGCGTCTACGCCTCCTTCATGGGGGCGGCGGCGGAAAACGCGCGCTATCGCGAGCAATACCGCGTCCGCCTGCCGGACGGCGGGCTGCGCTGGGTGGCGGCCAGCGGCATGATCGTCCGCGAGGGTGACGGTCGGGCGGGCGGTGGCGCGACCGCGATCGGCATCATCGAAGACATCACCGACCGCAAGCAGGCGGAAGAGGCGCTGATAACCAAATCGCAGGCGCTGGCCGAGTCGGAAGCGCAATACCGCATCATGGGCGATGCGATCCCCTATGGCGTCTGGCTGTGCGACGCCAATGGCGGCGCCCGCTATGTCAGCCCCTCGTTCCTGGAACTGCTGGACATGACCCAGGAGGAGCAATCCGAGTTCGGCTGGACCAAGCGTTACGACCCCGACACCGTCAAGGCGATGCTGGACCGCTGGATGCACTGCATCCGCACCGGCGAGTTGTGGGAGTACGAGCACCGCATCCTGGGACCGGACGACGAATATCGCACCGTGTTGAGCCGCGGTCGGCCGGTGCGCGACGAACATGGCGCGATCACCTCTTGGGTGGGGGTGAACCTTGACATCACCGACCGGAAGCGGGCCGAGACCGACGCCGCGCGGAAGAAGGCGGAGCTGGAGGTCGCCCTGAACCAGGTCAGGGACCTTGACGAGGCGAAAAGCCGGTTCTTCGCCAATGTCAGCCATGAATTGCGGACGCCGCTCGCCCTCATCCTCGGCCCGGTCGACGATCTGTTGGCGAACGCCGATATGCCGTCGGCGTGGCGAAACGATTTGGACGTGGTGCGACGGAACGCCCAGACGCTGTTGGCCTATGTCACCGATCTGCTCGATCTGTCGCGGCTCGACGCGGGACCGATGCGGCCGGATTACCGCCAGGCCGACCTCGCCGATTCCGTGCGCCAGATCGCCGCGCATTTCCAATCGGCGGCGGCGCGGCGCGGGGTCGGGCTGCTTGTCGAGGCGCCCGAGCGGCTGGCGGCGCAGGTCGACCCGGCCAAGCTCGGCCGCGTGGTCTTCAACCTGATGTCGAACGCCTTCAAGCATGTGCCCGACCGGATCGGGCTGGTCGAGGTCAGGCTGACGGCGGCGGGAGAAAACGCCGTCATCGAAGTGGGCGACAATGGTCCCGGCGTGCCGGGGGACATGCGGGAAAGGATCTTTCAGCGCTTCGTCCAGGGCGACGAGCCGCAGCGCGGCGCCGGAACCGGCCTTGGCCTGGCGATCGCCAAGGAGTTCGTCGCGCGGCACGGCGGGACCGTCGTGGTGGGCGACGCTCCGGCGGGCGGCGCCCTGTTCCGGGTGGTCATTCCCTTGACGGCGCCCGAGGGAACGCCGGTCGGCCCGGCGGCTGGCGCGGGCCTCGGCGACCTGATCGTGGTCGCCGAGGGCGGGGACGCCATCCCCACCGACGCCGACCCCGCCATCCCCGACGAGGATCGCCCCCTGGTCCTCGTCGTCGAGGACAATCCCGATCTGCGGGCGTTCATCGCCAAGAATTTGAGTGGCGTCGCCCGCGTGGCCGTCGCCGAGGACGGGGCGGACGGACTGGCGGCGGCGGAACGGCTGGTGCCGGATCTGGTCCTCACCGACATCATGATGCCCAGGATGAACGGTGACCAGATGGTCGCCGAGATGCGGGCGCGGGCCCATCTCGCCGAGATTCCGATCATGGTCCTGTCGGCCCGCGCCGACCAGCCCCTCCGCACCCGACTGCTAAGCGGGCAGACGCAGGATTACCTGGTCAAGCCGTTCGCCGCCGACGAATTGCGGGCCCGCGTCGGCAACCTGCTGCAGGCGAAGCGCGCCAGGGATCTTCTGTGGGCCGAAGTCGAGGGCCGCCAAGAAAATCTCGAGGAACTCGCCCGCCAGGTCGCGGCCGTCAACCGCACGCTCCGCCTGAACGCCGACGAGATGCGGGTGGCGAGAGACAGGGCGGAACAGGCGACCCTGGCCAAGTCGGCCTTCCTCAACATGGTCTCGCACGAGCTGCGAACCCCGTTGACCCAGCTTGAACTCCAACTGGCGCTGTTCGAGCGCCGGTTCCGAAAAGGCCTCGACGAGCGCGAGGACGAGATTTTCACGGACCTCGCCACCGCCATGCGCCGGCTGACGCGGTTGGTCGGCTCGGTGTTGGAATACAGCCGGGTCGCGGGCGGGCGTCTGAGCGTTCGGGTCGAGCGCTTCGATCCCGCCCGGTTGGTGGTCGAGGCGTGCGCCGACGCGCGGGACGAGGCCAGGCGTCACGGCTTGGAACTCGCCTGCGCGGCCGAGGGCGATGTGCCGCCACTGGTCAGCGATCCGGCGCTGGTCAGGGTCGCCATCCGCAATCTTCTCGACAACGCGATCAAGTACACGCCGCAAGGCCGGGTGTCGGCGCGCGTCCTGGCGATGGGATGGCTGGTGCGGATCGAGGTTTCCGACACCGGCATCGGCATCCCGTCCGATTGTCAGCAAAAGGTATTCGAGCCGTTCGAGCATATCGAGACCGTCGAACGGAAGCATGCGCCGGGGGTGGGCCTTGGACTTGCCTTGGTCAAGGAGATCGTGACGACGCTGGGCGGCCGCGTTTCTCTGGTCTCGGTCCCCGGCCAAGGAAGCACCTTCACCGTTGAACTGCCATCCATGGAGGGAATGCGATAGTGACGATGCTCATTGTCGTCGAGGACGATCATCTTATCCGGAAGAGCATCCAGATGCTCTTGGAATTGGAAGGGTATGAAATTCATGGCGCGGAAAATGGCCATGAAGCATTGAAGCTGCTGAATAGGTGCAAAATATCGAGGACGCCGTGCATGATTCTTCTCGATCTGATGATGCCGGTCATGGACGGCGCCGAGTTTCGTCGCCGTCAACTTCAAGACCCCGACATTTGCGATGTGCCCGTATGCATCATCACGGGCAAGGGGGATTTGCATGACGTCGCCGAGTTGAGACCGCTCAGCGTCATCCGCAAGCCGTTCAAGCCCGACGTCATTCTAACCCTGCTACGCGAACATTGTCCGCTCGAGCGATAGGAAACCGGAGAGTTCACTTGGACCCGAATACTGGCCTGTTCGCCGATGGCGGCGAGATCGGCGGGCTGATGCGCTCATATGATTGGTCCACCAATCCGCTCGGCCCTTCGGCGGATTGGCCGCAGCCGTTGCGCACCCTGGTGGCTCTCATGCTGGGCTCGAATCAGCCGATGTTCATCGCCTGGGGGCCCGAGCGCATCATCCTCTACAACGACCGCTACGCCCCGCTGCTGGGCAAGCGCCATCCCCATGCCCTGGGACGCCACTTCTACGATGTATGGTTCGACATCCGCCCTCAAATTCAGCCCATCATGGAGCGCGCCTACGCGGGCAAGTCGACGCACATGGACGACATCGCCTTCACCATGTGCCGCCACGGCTATCCCGAGGAGGCGCATTTCGCCTTCTCCTACACCCCGGTGCGCGACGAGGAGGGCCGGGTCGAGGGCGTGTTCTGCGCCTGCGCCGAAACCACCGGGAAGGTCATCGCCGAACGGGCGCAGACCTTTCGTCTCCGTTTCGAGGAGCGACTGCGCGAACTTGGCGATCCCACCTCGATCATCGCCGCCGCCGCCGAGATGCTGGGGCGCCATCTGGGGGTATCGCAGGTCGGCTACGGCGACGTCGACGCCGGCGGGGAATGGGTCACGGTTTCCGTCGACTGGAGCGATGGGCGCATCCCCACGATGGTCGGGCGCCATCGCCTGGCCGATTTTGGCCAGCCCCTGGTGGACGATCCGCGCGCCATTTCCGACATCACGCCGTCCGCGGTTCAGGCCTTCGCCTATATTCCAATCATCATGGACCACCGGCTGGTGAACGTGTTGGCCGTCCATCATCGCGAGCCCCGCTTCTGGACGGCGGCGGAACTCGCCTCGGCCAGGGAGGCCGCCGAGTGGACATGGGCGGCGGTGGCGCGTGCGCGCGCCGGCGTCGCCTTGCGCGAAAGCGAGGCCCGCTTTCGCCATATGGCCGACAACGCCCCGGTCATGGTGTGGGTCACCGATCCCGATGGGCGCCGCACCTATGCCAGCCGTAGCTGGTACGACTTCACCGCCCAGGCGCCCGATGACGCGCTGGGTCTCGGCTGGTTGGACGCCCTGCATCCCGATGATCGCGAGGGCGCCCTTCAAGCGATCCAGACGGCCCACGCCACCCGCGCTCCCTACCGTTTCGAATACCGCCTGCGATGGCGTGGGGGTGGGTGGCGCTGGGTCATGGGCGCCGCCGCCCCACGCTTGGCCGATGACGGGTCGTTTCTTGGCCATGTCGGCTCGGTGATCGACATCACCGAGCGCAAAGAGGCCGAAATCGCCATGGCGCGGGCCGATCGGGCCAAATCCCGGTTCCTCGCGGTGGCGTCCCACGATCTGCGCCAGCCCATGCAGTCGCTGCTGCTGTTCAGGGAACTGCTCAGGCCCCACGTCGCCGAACGGGGCCGGGACGCGTTCGAGCACCTTGGCCAAGGGCTTGACACCATGCGCGAGTTGCTGGACGGCTTGCTCGACCTGTCGCGCCTGGAGTCCGATGTGGTCACACCCGACATCGAGGACTTCGCGATCCGCGAGGTGCTGGAGCCGATCGGCAACGCCTATGCCCAGGTCGCGGCGGCGAAGCGCTTGGAGCTTCACATCGCCGATTGCCCGGCGATCATCCGCAGCGACCGCGCCTTGCTGGGACGCATGCTGCGCAATCTTTTGGAAAACGCCCTGCGTCACACCCACTCCGGTCGGGTCGCCATCCGGTGCCACAAGATGGCCGCGCATCTTCGCGTCGAAATTCACGACACCGGCGTGGGCATCCGGCGCGAGGATCTCGACGGCATTTGGGAAGAGTTCCGCCAAGTCGGCGATTCCGAACAAACCCGCGGGCAAGGGCTGGGCTTGGGGCTGGCCATCGTGCGGCGCCTGTCGCGGTTGCTGGGGCATTCCGTCACCGTGAGTTCGGTTCCGAACGTCGGATCGGTGTTCGCCATCGAAATGGCCCTTGGCGCCGACGCGCCGAATTCCCCCTGAGCACGGTTCATTGAGCGGCCGCGAAAAAACCGGGTATAGTGCCCGGCGGATTCGGTCGACAGGGGGGAAGATGATCACGTTGGTGTCGTTCGGCACTTACCTGGCCTGGGTGGGCGCCGCTCTCGCCTGCTTTCTGGCCGGCATGGCGCTTTACATGCGCATCACGCCCTATGACGAGATCCGCCTGATCCGCGCCGGCAATCGCGCGGCGGCGGTGGCGCTGGGCGGCACCATGATCGGTTTGGCCTTGCCCATCGCCAGCGTGCTGATGCATGCGACCAGTCTGCTCGATTTGCTGATCTGGAGCGCGACCGGCGTGCTGGTTCAGGTGATCGGCTGGTGGATCGCGGCGCGTTTCCTGTCCGATCTGCGCATAGCGATCAACGAGGATCGCCTGTCGCACGGCATCACGCTGGCCGCCCTGTCGTTCGCGATCGGTCTGCTCAATGCCGGTGCGATGAGCACCTGACCATTCTTCAAGGGAGTGCCACCAATGTCTTTCGGTTTTCTCAGCATTTTCGCGGGCATCAAGGGCAAGAAGATGATCCAGGAGGTCACCGCCCGGATCACGCAGATCGACCCCGACACCGCCGTCAAAGCCGATCTGGTCATGCTGGAGCAGGCGCTTGACAAGGCCAGCGCCCTGGTCGCCGAATTGCGCGCCAGCCTGAACAAGGAAATCCGCGAGGCCGAGGCGGCCGAGGCCAAGTTCGATCAGGCGCTGAAGGCGGCCGAGATCCTGGAGCGCAAGGTGGCCTCGGCCGACCCGGCGGCCAGGCCGGCCATCGAGGCTTCGCTGGCCCGGCTGGTGGCCCAGATCGAGGAGTTGGCCCGCATCCGCGACGCCGAGGCCCGCGACGTGACCGAGGCCGAGCAACTGCTGGCCGAGTCCGAGGCGGCGCATCGCGAAAAGGCCGCCAAGCTGACCATCGCCAAGGGCAGCCTCGACAACGCGGTGCGCGAGATGAAGCGCGCCACCATCGAGGCCGAGCGGGCCAAGGAGAAGGCCGACGCGGCGGCCCGCGTGGCCGGATTGCGCGGCGACGACTCGGCCTCGGGCATCGACGTGGCGCTGAACGCCATGACCGCCAAGACCCAGGCGTTGCGCCAAGAGGCCGAGGCGGCCCGCGTCAAGCGCGAGGCGCTGACCAGCCACCTGTCGGACAGCGGCGACGCCAACATCGACGCGGCGCTGGCCGAGGCCGGCAAGGGTGGTGCCGATGCCGGCGACGTGGCGGGTCGGCTCGCCGCGCTGCGCGCCCGGCGCTGATGTCGACGTCGAAACTCCTTCTGATCGGCGTTGGCGTTCTGGCCCTGACGGCGTGCGGCGACGACGACCAGGCCGCCGACGCCACATCGGTTCCCGGCGCCGCCGTTCAGGCCGTCTACCCGTCGCTCGACGCCTGTCTGGCCGAGGCGGCGGACATGGAGGCCGTGCGGCTGTGCCGCGAGGCCGCCCACGAGGCGCAAGCCAAGCTCGAGGCGCAGGCGCCCAAGACCGCCGCCGATTGCGCCAGCCAGTACGGCAAGGATTGCGTTCAGCACACCAAGCAGGATGGCTCGTCCTGGTGGGGGCCGGCGTTCACCGGCTTCCTGATCGGCAAGCTGCTCGACGGCTCGCGCTATCGGGCGCCGGTCTGGACGGACGGCTCGGGCAATTACAACACCACGACCGTGAAGACCGACTCTCGCAAGACCGATACGAGCGTCCGGTCCAGCGGTGGAACCACCGCACCCAAGGTCACCCTGCCGACCACCACCGTGTCGCGCGGCGGGTTCGGCTCGACCGGCTCGAAATACACCAGCGCGGGAGGTTGAGCGTGCAAAGCGACTTCGCGAAACAGCGTCGGCGAATCGCGCCCCGGCCCGATTGGGAGGCGGCGGTCAAGGCGTTGGGCTTCGACTTCGCCACCATCGACGGCCTGCCCTATTGGGACGAGGGCGTCTGCTGGCGGCTGACCGGCGCACAGGTCGACGCGCTCGACGACGCGGCGGCCGAGTTGCACGCGATGTGCCTGGAGGCCGTGCGCCACGTCATCGACACCCATCAACTGGGCCGCTTCGGCATCACCGGGGCGTGGGCCGAGGAAGTGCAAGAAAGCTGGCGGCGCGGCTTGGTGGCCGACCGGCCGGGCGGGCACGTCCATGGCCGCTTCGACCTGGCCTATGACGGCGAGACCATCAAGCTGCTGGAATACAACGCCGACACGCCGACCAGCCTGTTCGAGGCGGGCATCGTCCAGTGGTACTGGAAAGAGGCGTGCCATCCCGGCGCCGACCAGTTCAACAGCCTGCACGAGAAGCTGGTGGCCCGCTGGGCCGACCTGCTGCCCGGCGCGCCGCGCGCCGCCGATGGCCAGCGCTGGCTGCACGGCATGGCCCAGGTGCCGCACCCCGAGGACGAGACCACGGTGCGCTACATGCTGGCCTGCGCCGAGGAGGCCGGCTGGCGCACCCATTTCTTAGGCGTCGCCGATATCGGCTGGGACGACCTTCGGCGGCGCTTCGTCGATCTGGAGAACCAGCCGATCACCACCGCCTTCAAGCTTTATCCTTGGGAATGGCTGGCCAAGGAGGAATTCTTCCAAAACCTGCGCGTCGCGGCGACCCGCTGGATCGAGCCGGCCTGGAAATCGGTGCTCAGCAACAAGGCGCTGCTGGCCGTGTTGTGGGAGCGTCATCCCGAACACCCGCTGCTGCTGCCCGCCAGCTTCGACCGCCGCGCCCTGTCGCCCGCCAAGGGCTTGGTGCGCAAACCGCTGCTCGGCCGCGAGGGCGCCAACATCGCCCTGTTCGACGCGGACGGCAAACAGGTGCTCGCCACCGACGGCCTTTACGGCGACGAGGGCCACGTCTGGCAGGAACGCGCCCCGATGGCCGCGTGGCGCGACAACAACGGCGACACCGGCACCGCCGTGTTCGGCGTGTGGGTGATCGGCAACGAAACGGCCGGCCTGGGCATCCGCGAGGACCAGGGATTGATCAC
>JADFZP010000067.1 GCA_015232485.1 Alphaproteobacteria bacterium | reverse complement strand
GCGGAGCCGCGTGGATGGCCGGATCAAGTCCGGCCATGACGAGTGGAGAGGATGCGCTAGTCAGTTCATTGGCGCGCCGATGTCACTTCCCGCCCTTGGGGTGGAGTTCCTCCTCCTTGATTCCGGCCGGAAGGTCGTGGGCGATGCCCTTGTGGCAGTCGATGCAGGTGGCGCCCAGTTTGTCCGCTTCGAGGTGGCGTTCGCGGGCGCGGTTGCGTTGCGCCGTCACGTCCATCGAGGTGAAGTCGTGGCAGTTGCGGCACTCGCGGGAGTTCGTGCTGGCCATCGCGGTCCACACGTTGCGGGCCAGATGCAGGCGTTTTTGCTCGAACTTCTCGGGCGTGTCGATGGTGCCCAGGAAGTGGTGCCACAACTCGTTGCTGGCCTGGATCTTGCGAACGATCTTGTAGGTCCAGGCCTTGGGAACGTGGCAGTCGGGACAGGTGGCGCGCACCCCCGAGGCGTTGGAGTCGTGGATCGTGCCACGATACTCGGCGTAGACGTTGTCCTTCATCTCGTGACAGGACAGGCAGAACGCCTCGGTGTTGGTCAGCTCCATGGCCCAGTTGAAGCCACCCCAGCCGACCACGCCCAGCGCGACGCCTACGATCAGCAGCAGGCCGAGGGCGTGCTTCTTGGACGGGCGCCACAGCGACCGCCAGAAACCACCGGCCTCGGATGGCTTGGTTTCGTGCGACATCAGCGAGCGGCTCCCGACTGGAAGGTGTTTTCGATCAGCAGCTTGGCGTCGGTCTGGCCGGCATGGCAGTTGGTGCAGAACCAGCGCCCGCCATAGACCGTCTCGAACTGCTTGCCGTCACGATCCTTGTAGTGCGACTCGGACAGCTCGGGCGCCTTTTCCTTGGCGGCGTTCTGCCAGTCGTGGCACTTCAGGCATTCGTTGGCGCGGATGTCGATCTGATACTTGTCGACCTGGTGCGGCACCATGGGCGGCTGCTGGCGGAAGGTGCGCTCCCATTTCTTGGTCTCGACCAAGGTGCTGACCGGCGGCGCGGCGTTCAGCTCGGTGGGCGCCGATCCGGACAGGCCCTTGACGTCGGCGGCGTTGGCGGTCGCGGCGAGGCCGGTGGCCAGCACGATCGCCATCATCAGTTTCGTCAGAGTTCTCACGGCACGTACTCCCCCTGTTGCTGTCCGATGGTTTGCTCGCGCTTGTCGAAGCGCGACGCGAAGCCGAAAACATCCTGTGGGCAGACATCGATGCAGCGGCCGCAATTGGTGCAGTCGCCGGACAGGATGACCGGCCCGAAGCCCTTGGCCTTGCCGCGCAAAGCCGGCGTCAACACGCGCGGCTCGGGGCAAACGGCGTAACAATCCATGCAGTCGTCGCAGGCCTCGCGGCGCACCGCGCTGACCCGCAGCAGCGAGCCCTTGCCGATCAGCCCGTAGGCGGCGCCCACCGGGCACAGATGCCCGCACCAGCCGCGCCGCGCGATGGCCAGATCGAAAACGAAGATGCCGACCGCCACCGTCCACATCAGCCCGCCGCCGAACACCAGGGCGCGATGGGTGATGGTCACCGGGTTGACCAGTTCCCAGGCAAGCGTGCCGAACAGCGCCGAGGCGGCCAGGGCGCCGGCCAGAACCCACAGCCGCAGCCGCGGCGAGATGGTCACACCCTCGCGCAGGCCCAGCTTTTCCCGCAGCCAATGGGCCGCGTCGGTCACCGGGTTGAGCGGGCAGACCCACGAGCAATAGGCCCGTCCGCCGACCAGCAGATATCCCGCCACCACGATCGCGGCGCCCAGCAGCGCCGTCGCCTCGGGCCAATGGCGGGCGAGCAGCGATTGCAGCAGGATCAGCGGGTCGGTCAGCGGCAGCACGCCCAGCGTCAGACTGGACGCCAGCGTGCCCTCGACCACCCACAGCCCGGCCAGCGGCCCGGCCAGGAACAGCGCCACGAAGAAGGCCTGCGACAGCCGCCGGGCGATCAGCCATTTCCAGCCCGCCGCCCTCATGGCTTGAATTCCTTGAAGGCGCCGTTGGCGCCGCGCTCGGCCCCGCCGTAAGGGGTCGCGGTGCCGTCGCCATAGCCGCGGTCGGGCAGGTCGATGATGTCCTTGAGCAAGGACTCGCCGTGCTTGCGCTTCTCTTCCCAGCCCAGGCGGTAATGGCCGCCCAGGCGGCCCAGCGCCAATTCGGCCGGCAGAACCTTGATCGCCGCCTCCTCCAGCACGCAGGCCTTTTCGCATTTGCCGCAGCCGGTGCATTTATCGGAATGCACCGTGGGGATGAAGCGGGCGTGCTTGCCGGTGCGCTCATTGTGCGAGCGCTCCAGCGTGATCGCCTCGTCGATCAGCGGGCAGACGCGGTAGCAGACATCGCAGCGCAGGCCGAGGAAGTTCAGGCAGGTCTCCTGCCCGACCAGGACGGCGATGCCCATCTTGGCCTGTTTGATGTCGGTCAGGCGATGATCCAGCGCGCCGGTCGGGCAGGCCACCACGCAGGGAATGTCTTGGCACATCTCGCAAGGCACCGCGCGGGCGGTGAACAAGGGCGTGCCCAACGCCGCGCCGTCGCCGATCCCGGCCAGGCGCAAGGTGTCCCACGGGCAGTCCCGCACGCACAAACCGCAGCGCGAGCAGGCCGCCAGAAAATCCGCCTCGGCCAAGGCGCCGGGCGGGCGCAGGCTTTGCGCCGCCCGTGTCTCGGCCTGGCGGCCCAGCATGCCCAGGCCGAGCGCGAAGAAGCCGGCGCCGCAGACGGCGCGCACTCCCCCCGCGAGCATCTCGCGGCGGTCGACGGTCTTCTTTTCGCCCGGCCCGGTCATGGCGTCAGGCCTTCACCACGCGCACCGCGCACTTCTTGAAGTCCGTCTCCTTGGACAGCGGGCAGGTGGCGTCGAGGGTCAGCTTGTTGGTGAGCTGGCCTTCGTCGAACCAGGGCATGTAGACCACGCCCTGCGGCGGCTTGTTGCGGCCCGAGGTCTCGACGCGGGTGACCACCTCGCCGCGACGGGTCTGCAACTTGACCTCCTGGCCCCGACGCAGGCCGCGCGCCTTGGCGTCCTCGGGATGCATGAAGACCTGCGCCGAGGGATAGGCCTTGTGCAGTTCGGGCACGCGCCGCGTCATCGAGCCCGAATGCCAGTGCTCGAGCACGCGGCCGGTGACCAGCCACATGTCGTATTCCTTGTCCGGGCTTTCGGCCGGCGGCTCGTAGGGCGCGGCGATGATCAGCGCCTTGCCGTCGGGCTTGCCGTAGAACTTCACGCCCTCGCCCGCCTTGACATAGGGGTCATAGCCCTCGCGGAAGCGCCACAGCGTCTCCTTGCCGTCGATCACCGGCCAGCGCAGGCCACGCGCCTGATGGTAGGTGTCGAACGAGGCCAGATCATGGGCATGGCCGCGATTGAACTGGCCATATTCCTCGAACAGGCCCTTCTGCACGTAGAAGCCGAAGGCGGTGGACTCGTCGTTCTCGAAGCCCTTCTGCGTCTCGGTGGTCGGGAACTTGTTGACCTGGCCGTTGGCGTAAAGAATCTCGAACAGGGTCTTGCCCTTGAGTTCGGGCTTCTTGGCGATCAGCTCCTCGGGCCACACTTCCTCGACCTTGAAGCGCTTCGAGAACTCCATCACCTGCCACAGATCCGAGCGCGCCTCGCCCGGCGCCTTGACCTGCTGGCGCCAGAACTGGGTGCGCCGCTCGGCGTTGCCATAGGCGCCCTCCTTCTCCATCCACATGGCGGTGGGCAGGATCAGGTCGGCGGCCAGCGCGGTGATGGTCGGATAGGGATCGGACACCACGATGAAGTTCTCGGGGTTGCGATAACCCGGATAGCCTTCCTCGTTCATGTTCGGCGCCGCCTGCATATTGTTGGTGCACTGCACCCAATAGGCGTTCAGCTTGCCGTCCTTCAACATGCGGTGCTGCAACACGGCGTGGAAGCCGGGCTTGTCGGGGATGGTCCCCTCGGGCAACTGCCAGATCTTCTCGGTGATTTCGCGATGCTTGGGATTGGTCACCACCATGTCCGAGGGCAGGCGGTGGGCGAAGGTGCCGACCTCGCGCGCCGTGCCGCAGGCCGAGGGCTGGCCGGTCAGCGAGAACGGGCTGTTGCCCGGCTCGGAGATTTTGCCGGTGAGCAGATGGATGTTGTAGATGTTCGAGTTCATCCACGAACCGCGGGTGTGCTGATTGACACCCATGGTCCACAGGGACATCACCTTCTTCTTCGGGTCGGCGTAGATCTTGGCCAGGGCGATCAGCTTGTCGGCCGGCACGCCCGAAATCTGCGACGCCTTCTCGACGGTGTATTCCGACACCCACGCCTTGAAGCCCTCGAAATCGAGCGGCTCGAACTCGCCGCTGTCGGGGTTCTTGGCGGCCTTCTGGGTCGGATGGTCGGGGCGCAGGCCATAGCCGATGTCGGTGATCGCCTTCTTGAAGCCGACATGCTTCGAGACGAAGTCCTGGTTCACCGCGTTGTTCTGGATGATGTAATTCGCGATGAAGTTGACGATCGCCAGATCGGATTGCGGCGAGAAGATGATCGGCAGGTCGGCCAGTTCGAACGAGCGGTGCTCGTAGGTCGACAGCACGGCGACTTGGCAGCCCTCGTGGGTCAGGCGCCGGTCGGTCAGGCGCGACCACAGGATCGGATGCATCTCCGACATGTTGGCGCCCCACAGCACGAAGGCGTCGGCGTGCTCGAGGTCGTCATAGCAGCCCATCGGCTCGTCGATGCCGAAGGTGCGCATGAAGCCGACCACCGCCGAGGCCATGCAATGGCGGGCATTGGGATCGAGGTTGTTCGAGCGCAGGCCGGCCTTCATGAACTTGGCGGCGGCATAGCCTTCCCAGATGGTCCACTGGCCCGAGCCGAACATGCCGACCGAGGTGGGACCCTTCTTCTTCAGCGCCTCTTTGAACTTGGTCGCCATGACGTCGAACGCCTCGTCCCACGACACCGGCGTGAAGTCGCCGTTCTTGTCGTAGACGCCGCCCTTCTTGCGCAGCAGGGGCTGGGTCAGGCGGTCCTGGCCGTACATGATCTTGGACAGGAAATAGCCCTTGATGCAGTTCAGGCCCTTGTTGACGGGCGCGTCGGGGTCGCCCTGGGTGGCCACCACCCGGCCATCCTTGACGCCGACCAGGACGCCGCAGCCGGTGCCGCAGAAGCGGCACACGCCCTTGTCCCAGCGGATTCCGCCGGCGGGCGCGGCGGCCTCGGCCTCGTGCAACCGCGCCGGCAGCGTGATGCCGGCCGCGGCCGCCGTCGCCATGATGGCGTTGGTCTTGATGAAATCGCGGCGTGTGACGCTCATGATCAGGCCTCCCCTGTAACCCCTGCGTGGTGGTGATAGACCAATGAAATCGCGGCGACGCCCGCGAGCCCCTGCATCACGTGCAGGGTCTCGCCCGCCGACGCCTGGTCGGTGTCTTCGACTGTGACGACCAGCCGGCCATCGGGCTCGGCGTGGTGAATCTCGACGCCGGGCAGCGCGGTCAGTTCGCGTCGCACCGGCTCCATGCGGTCGGGCCGCACCTGGACGAACACGCCGCAAAGGTTTCCCTCGCCGGTCGTGCCGCCCTCCTCCTCGTCGATGAATTTTTTCACGCGCATGCGGCCATCTCCGTTCGAGGCGTCACGGTCACCGCCGCCACCGGGCAGGGCGCCACGCAGGCGCCGCAGCCGGTACAGGCTTCGGCCGTCAATTCGGGGCGCGAAAAGCCGCCCGGCATCGGCCGGAAGCGGATCGCGCCGGCCTCGCAGCGCTCGCCGCACACGCGGCAGACGACGCCTTGGGCCGAAAGGCAACGCTCGCCGAACGAAGCCTTCAGCGGCCAGGACGGCTTCGCGGCCAGGGCGCCGGGTTTGCAGGCCTTCGCGCACAGGCCGCAGAAGGTGCAGCCGCCGGCCTTGAAGTCGATCATCGGAAAGCCGCCGTCGCCGCGCGCCACGATCCCTTCCGGGCAGGCGCGGGAACAGTCGCCGCAACGGTCGCAAACTGACAGAAAGTCGGGCTCGGACAAGGCGCCGGGCGGCCTGATGGCGGCTGGCGCGCGCCGCAACCGGCCCCTCAACAAATTGCGTCTTCCGAAATCCACGTCCGATCGCCCTTCCGCCCCATCACCGGGGCCGCGACATTTGCAGCCGAAAAGTTAAAGAGTCTTCTGAACTTGCCATTGCGCTCAGCGCACCCACCGTTGCGCTGGCGGCGATCGCCCCAATTCGACCGTGGAATCAGTGTAAATCCGACCGCGCCCCCGCCAACTTGACGTTGGTCAACCTTTCTGCAGGTGATGCAAGAGTTGGCTGGCCGCGCTATGATCGAAATGGACGATCAGCGGGGGGTGCCTAGTTTGACCGAGGCGAACGAGCGGGACTCGCTGCCCTCCCGTCTGGGCCGCATCCTCGGCGCCTCGGCCAGCGAGATCATGACCTTCCATGCCGAGACGCTGACCTTGTTGGCGATCAGCCGTGGGGCGCGCGACAATCTCGGCCTCGACGACCAGGAATGGCGCGGCCTGACGCCGATCGACCTGATGCCCGAATTCAACCGCGGGCGGTTCGAGCGGCTGCTGTTCCCGCTGCGCACCGGCGATTCGCGGGACGTCGCCTTCCAGACCATGCAGCGGCGCAAGGACGGCTCGCATTATCCGGTCGAGGTGCGCCTTCAGTTCTCGGGCGAGGCCGCCCCGGCGCTGTTCGTCGCCACCATCCACGACATCACCGCCGTGCAGGAGCGCGAGGGCGAATTGCTGCGGGTCAGCCGCGCCATGATGGCGCTGACCCGTTCGTCGGAAGCCCTGGTCCACGCCTCCAGCGAGCGGCAATTGATCGACCAGGTCTGCCGCATCGCGGTCGAACAGGCCGGCTACCGGATGGCCTGGGTCGGCTATGCCCGGCCCGACCGTTCGGTCGAGCCGGTCGCCGTGTCGGGCGACGACCACGGCTATGTCGCCGCCGCCCGGGTGTCCTGGGACGAGGCCGACCCACGCGGCGGCGGCCCGATGGGACGGGCGATCCGCACCGGCCGGATGGTGGTGAGCCGCGACACCGCCAGCGACGCCTCGTTCGCGCCGTGGCGCGACGAGGCCAAACGCCACGGCTTCGCCTCGCTGATCGCCCTGCCGATGACGATCAGGGGCGGGGTGATCGGCGCCTTGGCGATCTACGGCGCCGAGTCCGACTCGTTCGACGAGCGCGAGGTGCGCCTGCTGGCCGACTTGGCCCGCAACCTGGCCTATGGCGTCGACACCCAGCGGACCCGCGAGCAGCGCCTGCGCGCCGAGCGCGAGCTGACCGAAAGCGAAGAGCGCTACCGCACCCTGGTCGAGCTGTCGCCCGACGCCATCCTGGTGCATGTCGAGGGATCGGTGGTGTTCGCCAACGCCGCCGCCCGCTCGGTGTTTCGCGCCGACGAGCACGGCTCGCTCGAGGGGCGCTCGATGATCGAGCTGGTTCCACCCCAGCATCGCGAGCGCCTCGCCCGCCGCCTGCCGCTCCATCATCTCGCCGAATTCGTGCTGATGCGGCTGGACGGCGAGACCTTCCACGCCGAGGTCGCGGTCGGCGACACCACCTTCCTGGGCCAGCCGGCCCGCCAACTGGTGATCCGCGACATCTCGGAGCGCAAGCAGATCGAGGCCCAGCTCATCCAGGCCGGCAAGCTGGCGGTGCTGGGCGAGATGGCGGCCGGCATGGCGCACGAACTCAGCCAGCCGCTGAACATCATGCGCATGGCGGCCGAGGGCGCGCTGCTGCTGATCGAGCGCGGCCGCGCCACGCCCGTCTATCAGACCGGCCAATTCGCGCTGATTTCGGACCAGGCCCGCCGCATGGCCGAGATCATCGACCACATCCGCGCCTTCAGCCGCAAGGACAGCGACGCCATCGCGGTGTTCGACGCCTGCGACGCGGCCCGCCAAGCCGCCGCGCTGATGGCCCAGCAGGTGCGCCACGCCGATGTCGACCTGGTGATCGACCTGCCGCCCGCGCCGCTGCCGGTCAAGGGCCGGCCGGTCCAGTTGGAGCAGGTGATGATCAATCTGCTGGCCAACGCGCTGGACTCGGTGCGCGAGCGGTTGGCCGCCAGGGGTGGCGGGCGCGGCCGCATCGAGATCCGCGCCCGGCCGGCGGCCGCCGGCCTGATGCGGCTGACGGTCGGCGACAACGGCACCGGCGTGGCCCCCTCGCTGCTCGACCGCATCTTCGAGCCGTTCTTCACCACCAAGGAGGGGGGGCGCGGCACCGGCCTGGGCCTGTCGGTCAGCTTCGGCATCGTCAACCGGATGGGCGGATCGATCGAGGCGCGCAACCGGGATTGCCTGGGCGACGGCGGCGCCCTCTTCGACCTGCTGCTGCCCTTTTCCGACGAGCCGCTGGCCGAGACCGCGCCCGCCGCGCCGCTCCTCGCCGGCCCCACGCCGCCG
This sequence comes from Alphaproteobacteria bacterium, assembly GCA_015232485.1. Taxonomy (GTDB): domain Bacteria; phylum Pseudomonadota; class Alphaproteobacteria; order Rhodospirillales; family Magnetospirillaceae; genus JADFZP01. The sequence continues at coordinate 2,892 of JADFZP010000067.1, read as the reverse complement.
CCCGACCTCCACATCCTGGTGGTCGACGACGAGCCGCGCGCCGTCGAGATGGTGGCGCTGTTCCTCGCCGACATGGGCTATCGCGTCAGCACCGCCCAGGACGGCGTCGCCGCCTGGGAGGCCTACATGGCCGATCCGGCCGACGCGGTGGTGACCGACATGCGCATGCCCAAGGGCGGCGGCTTCGAGCTGATCGACCGGCTGCGCGATTTCGATCCCCTGCTGCCGATCGTCGTGGTGACCGGCCACATGGGCGGCGTCGAGGCGTTGGGCGAGCATGCCGACGACCGGCTGGTCCTTCTCAACAAGCCGGTCAGTCTGAAGCGGTTGGCCGAAACGCTGGAGGCATTGGTCAGACCACCGGACGAATAGGGCGATTGCCGCCGGACGATCCATCCGCTTATACTTTGGTTGGTGCTTTGGCCAAGGAGCCGAAATGCGGATCGTGCTGGCGGACGACCACAATCTGGTGCGCGATGGCCTGAAGCCCTTCCTGCGGGAATTGGCGCCCGAGGTCGAAATCATCGACGCCAGCAGCTTTCCCGAGGCGCTGGCCGCCGTGGAGGGCCAACCCGAGCCCGCCCTGGTGCTGCTCGACCTGATGATGCCCGGCATGGACGGCGTCAAGGGCGTCGAAACGATGCGCGCCCGCCTTCCCAAGACCCCGGTGGTGATCGTTTCGGGCCATGTCGGCCGCGAGGCGGTGCTCAGCGCCATGCGGGCCGGCGCGTCGGGGTTCATTCCCAAGACCATCTCGGGCGCCAATCTGGTCAACGCCCTGCGACTGGTGATGGCCGGCGAGACCTATCTGCCCGCCTCGCTGCTGGACGCCGACAAGCCGCCGGCCAAGCTGGGCCTGTCGCCGCCGCTCGACACGCTGAGCCCGCGCGAGCGCGAGATCCTCTCCTATCTGGTCGAGGGCAATCCCAACAAGGTGATCGCCCGCCATCTCGACCTGCAAGAGATCACGGTCAAGATTCATCTGCGCAACGTCTATCGCAAGATCGGCGCCGCCAATCGCGCCCAGGCCGTGCGCATCGCCATGTCGGCCGGCTTCAAGTAAGATCCAAACCACCTACTTTGGTATGAGCGCGGTCGCGCGGACCATACCTTTGGTACCATTCCGACCCAACCTCCTTATACGGTCGCCCTTTTGCCGAGCGGCCCCTTCGCGGGTATCAATAGGCCAGCGGCGAAACACGCCGGCCTTGATGAAGGACACCAAGCCATGGGCAAGAACACCAGCCTCGACGTCGAAAGCTTCAAGGCCATGTCCGCCCAAGCCTCGGCCCTCCTCGATCAAAGCCGCCGGATGCGCGAACTAGCCCGCCGCGCGACGCAGAAAATCGACGGCATCGCCGAAAAACTCTCGGCCATCGACCTCACCAAGCTGATGACCGACATGCGCCGTTTCGCCCAACTCGCCCGCGGCGCCACCGCCTGATCCCCGTCCCCACAGGTGGCGCCCGCCCGGCCGGCCCGCTCCCCGCGGGCCGGCCGAACTTTTTTCGGGTCGGGGGTTCCGGGGAAAGCCGATACCCGCTAAACTGGTACCGCCGGCCGCCTTCGAGCACCCCGGTGACGGGCGCACCCCCGGGGGGGCGCTCGAAACGCTGTTTGCCATTGTGAATCAACGACTTTGCCGCTTGGAGCCCGGTTGGGCGGGGCGATTGCGGAGACGATGGGCCGCCCCTCGCGGGGGGTGCTCGAAAACGGTGGTGTAAGTTGTTGGGTGGGTTGGGGAAACTCGGCCGGCCCTTTCCCCGGCAGTAATGCCGGGGCCTCATTGAAGCGCCTCTTCCAGCACCAGGCGCGCTTGGGACCGGGCTTTCCCCGGCAGTAATGCCGGGGCCTCATTGAAGCGTCCGCGACGGCCAGACCCGGCCCAAGCAGGCGGTGCGCTTTCCCCGGCAGTAATGCCGGGGCCTCATTGAAGCACGGGCGGACGGCTAGTTTCCCCCGACCATCAAGAACTTTCCCCGGCAGTAATGCCGGGGCCTCATTGAAGCTCGATGGCCGCGATTTGCTCCTCGGTCAGCGCCTCGGCTTTCCCCGGCAGTAATGCCGGGGCCTCATTGAAGCGCTGTCGTTGCCGGTCGGGGTCACGGTGGCCCGCACTTTCCCCGGCAGTAATGCCGGGGCCTCATTGAAGCATCCCCTGGTTCGGCGTAGATATCCATTGAGCGATCTTTCCCCGGCAGTAATGCCGGGGCCTCATTGAAGCACAGACACACCCGCCAACTTCGCCAAAGTCAACTGCTTTCCCCGGCAGTAATGCCGGGGCCTCATTGAAGCACGGATCGGGCGAATACGGCGATCGGGGCGGGTGAGCTTTCCCCGGCAGTAATGCCGGGGCCTCATTGAAGCGTGGTCGCGTCCCGCCAGCACCGCTTGGGCCAGCTTGCTTTCCCCGGCAGTAATGCCGGGGCCTCATTGAAGCTCGGCAAGATGCCGCGCCCACAGTTCCGCCGCCCCCTTCTTTCCCCGGCAGTAATGCCGGGGCCTCATTGAAGCGGCGGCATGTCGGGGGTGTAATAGTGGGACAAGAGCGTCCTTTCCCCGGCAGTAATGCCGGGGCCTCATTGAAGCTGCAACGAGAAGAACGGAAACTCCATTAAGGCGCGGTCCTTTCCCCGGCAGTAATGCCGGGGCCTCATTGAAGCGCGGTCGAGGCCTTCGCCGCTTCGGCCCGGATCTCGCTTTCCCCGGCAGTAATGCCGGGGCCTCATTGAAGCTCGGTCCAGTCGATGATCGACCGGGCGGTGCGGAACCTTTCCCCGGCAGTAATGCCGGGGCCTCATTGAAGCACCACGGCGATCGTCGGATTACGGTGACAGGATTACGGTGACAGTGCACTTATTTCGAAATTACTCGATTCCGGCTGCGGCGCAC
>JADFZP010000066.1 GCA_015232485.1 Alphaproteobacteria bacterium | reverse complement strand
GGCGGAATGGAAGCCGATCAGGATTTGGCCATCGGGCAGGCGCGCCACCACGCGGCGCCATAGGGGCTGGAGCAAGGTCGGCCAGGCGTCGACCGCCACCGTTCGGGTGCCCGAGGCGTCCAAGCCACGCGCCGCCAACGTCTCGGCCTGGCCGTTCAGCGCCCAGCCGCCCAGCGCGTAGACCCAGGCGAGTCCCAGCCCGGCCAGCGCGGCGCGCCGCGACAACAGGGATAGCAGCAGGATCGAGGTGAAGCCCAGATCGATCACCGCCAAGGCGTCGATCGCGAAGCGGTGGCGCGACAAGGGCGCCAGAAGCTGGGTGCCGTAGCTGGTCATCATGTCGAGCAGCCCGTGCGAGGCCAGCGCCAGGAAACACAGCGCCATCCAGTCGCTGCGCATCGGAGGACTGCGGGCGGCCAGGACGCGGCCGATCAGCGGCCCGGCCAGGGCCGCCACGAAAACCGAATGGGTGACGCCGCGATGATGCTCCCACTCGGCCAAGGTGCCGCCCAGCCAGCCGGCAACGATGTCGAGGTCGGGCGACATCGCCACCACGGCGCCGACCGCCATGCTTCGCCAGCCAAGCCGATGGTGGAAACCGGCCCGCGCGATGGTCGCTCCGAGGACGGCATGTGTGAAAGGATCCATGAATTCCGACCGTGATGCAACCGGCAGCCGCCGGAATGGCTGATGCAATATGCGGAAGACGCGCGTAGAATGCGCCAAATCCAGGCGCCCGTACAGAAGCGCGAGGAGGGGAACGTGCTCAATATCGCAATCGTCGGAATGGGACGAGTTGGAACCCAGTTTCTACAAGAGTTGTTGCCTCACGCCCATAAGGGCCTGAGCGTCATGTGCATCTCCGAGATGGAAGAGACGCCCGGCAAGGATATGGCCCGCCGCCGCGGCATTCGCATCATGACGGTGGAAGAGATCATCGGGATGGGCGAATCGATCGATGTGATCTTCGACCTGACCGGCAACGGCCAATTGCGGCGATTGCTGCGCGAATCGATGGTCGCCACGCGGAACACGCACACCGTCATCGCTTCGGAGACCATCGCCCAGTTGGTCTGGTGCCTGGTCACCGACAAGTCGCTGGCCGACCACCACGGCCATACCGGCTACTAAAGACGTCAACGCGCCATGGTCTGGTTGATTTCCACGGTAACATGAACCAGCTCGTCGTGAATACTTAGCTGCTTTCTGAAATCATCGGCACTGACATCTCCATCCGCGTCCAACGCCAAGATGCACGCATATTTTCCTTTTCCAACCCGCCAAACATGCAGATCGGTGACCTCCGCCTTGACGGGACTTGCTCCGATCACCTCGTGAATTTCCGCGACGACCGGCGCGTCCATTTCAGCGTCCAGTAGAACACGGCCCGTGTCTCTCAAAAGCCCGTACGCCCAAACCGAAACGAGTACCGAGCCGACAATCCCCATCACCGGGTCGAGCCAATCCGCTCCCCACAGTTTTCCACCGAACAAGGCGACAATCGCGAGTACCGAAGTCGCGGCATCCGCCACGACATGAAGATACGCCGCGCGTTGGTTCATGTCATGATGGTGGTGGCCGTGGTGATGGTCGTGATCGTGATCGTGATGGTCCTTCAACAACCCCGCGCACACGATGTTTACCGCAAAGCCGATCACGGCGATCAAGATCGCCTGATCGTAATGAATTTGCGTAGGACTTATCAGCCTGTCAATCGATTGAAAGAGCATCAACCCAACAACGCCAACCAAAAATATCGCGCTTGTGTATCCGCCCAGCACCTCTATTTTCCATGTCCCAAAAGCGAATCGGTTGTCATGCTTGTACCGTCTCGCCGCTCGATAGGCGAACAGGGAAAGTCCAAGGGCCAGCGCGTGGGAACTCATGTGCCAGCCGTCCGCCTGCAAAGCCATCGAGTTGAAAAGGAATCCACCCACGATTTCAGCCACCATCATGGTGACGGTCAACGCCACCGCCAACCGGGTGTTCCGTTCAGCCAGTGGGTTCCCGTCATCGAAATCATGGGTATGCTGACGAATCTCCGTCGAGACAGGGCCGGACATCGTTCCATCTTCCTTGTTGGACTCGTATACTCCCCCCCAGTATACATGGCGATCAGATCGGGACAAGCCTCATGGCGCATACGATAAAAGACAAAAAGCAACTGATGGCCCGCGTGCGACGGATCAAAGGGCAGGCTCAAGCACTGGAAGTCGCGCTCGAAAGCGAGGTGGAGTGTCTTGCCGTGCTACAGCAGATCGCGGCGATCCAGGGGGCCGTCAAGGGTTTGATGGCGTTGGTACTTGAAGGGCAGATTCGCGAGCATATTGGCTCCGACGCCCTATCGCCCGAACAACGGCAGCGCGAAATAGAGCAAGTCATTTCGGCCATGCGTAGCTATATGAAGTAATTCCGCGCGATCAGACCGGCGCCGCCTCGATTTCCTTGACGCCCAGCTTGGCGAGCATCGTCTCGATCTCTTCCGGTGGGACCGGGCGGCCGAAATAATAGCCCTGCACGAAGTCGCAACCCAAGGCGCGCAGCAGATCGCTTTCCTCGGCGCGCTCGGCGCCCTCGGCGACCACCTTCATGCCCAGCGTGTGGCTGAGATCGACGATCGCGCGCACGATTTCCAGGTTTCCGCGATTCGCCACCATGGTGCTGACGAAGGACCGGTCGACCTTCAGCGTGTCGAACGGGAAGCGGTGCAGATAGCTCAAGCTGGAATAGCCGGTGCCGAAATCGTCGATGGCCAGCGAGAGGTCCAGCGCCTTCAGCCGCTTCAGCCAGTCGGCGGCCACCGCCGGATTGTCCATCAGCAGGCTTTCGGTGATCTCGAGCTTGACGCAACGCGGATCGAAACCGGTGTCGCGGAACAGGGCGGCGATATTGTCGATCAGGTCGGGGTCCTTGAACTGCCGGGCCGACACGTTGACGCTCATGAACAGCTTCTCCTCGTGCGGGAAGCGTTCGTTCCAGGTCTGCATCTGGCGGCAGGCCTCCTGCATCGCCCACCAGCCGAGTTGGACGATCAGGCCGGTCTCCTCGGCCAGCGGAATGAACTCGGCCGGCGAGACCAGGCCGCGCTGGGCGTGGCGCCAGCGCATCAGCGCCTCGAAGCCGGCGATGCGGCCGGTCTCCAGCTTCATGATCGGCTGATAGAACAGCACCATCTCGTTGCGCTCGAAGGCGCGGCGGAGATCGGTTTCCAGGCCCAACTTCATGATCGAGTGGACCCGCATGCTCTTCTCGAAGATCTCGTGCCGGCTTTTGCCCGCCGCCTTGGCGCGGTACATGGCGACGTCGGCGTCCGACAGCACGTCTTCGGCGCGGTCGTATTCGCTGGTGCCCCAGGCGATGCCCATGCTGGCCGAGGGGAACACCTCTTGGCCGCGCAGCGAGAGCGGCGTCGAGATCGCCTTCTGCACCTGATCGGCCACCGCGACCGCGTCGGCCAGACTGGTCACGTCCTCGAGCAGCACGGCGAATTCGTCGCCGCCCAGCCGCGCCACCGTGTCGCTGGCCCGGCGGCAGGCGGTGATGCGGCGCGCCAGGGCGACGATCAGACCGTCGCCCGCCGAGTGGCCCAGGCTGTCATTGACGTATTTGAAGCGGTCGACGTCCAAAAACAGCACCGCGAAGGTGCGGTCGGTGCTGCGCTTCGAGCGGCTGACCGCCTGGCCCAGGCGATCCATGAACAGGGCGCGGTTGGGAAGGCCGGTCAGGCCGTCGTGGAAGGCGTCGTAGAGAAGCTGCTGCTCGGCCCGCTTGCGCTCGGTGATGTCGGTCTGCGAGCCGGCGATGCGCAGGGCGCGGCCGGCCACCGGGTCGAACACCGCCAGACCGCGGGTCAGCATCCAGCGATAGCGGCCATCGGAATGGCGGATGCGGAACTCGACCTCGACATGGGTGGTGGCGCCGGACAGATGGGTTTCGATCGCCGCCTTCAACTCGTCCAGGTCGTCGGGATGGACGCGGCCGAACCATTCCTCGGGCGAACTGCCCAGTTCCTCGTCGCTGCATCCCAGCATGGTCTTCCAGCGCGGCGAGTAATAGACCGCCGCGTGGTCGAGATCCCAGTCCCACAACCCGTCATTGGCGCCACGCGCCGCCAGGGCGTAACGCTCCTCCGAGCGGCGGAGTTCGGCCTCGTGCTGCTTGAGGTCGGTGACGTCGGTATAGGTGATCAGCATCCGCTCGTCGGCGATGTGGCGCGCCACCACCTGCACCACCAGCCCGCCGGGCAGGACGCGCTCGCCCTTGGGCGGGTCGTGCGGCTGCCCCTCGGCCATCAGCGCCTCGGGCGAGTCGTCGCCCACCGCGTCGCCGCGCGCCCGGAAGAAGGTGACCAGATCGGAAAGCGCCGTTCCCAGGCGGGTGAGCTGTGGCGCGAGGCCCAGCATGCGCTCGAACAGATTGTTGCCGCCCAGCAGGCGGCGGTCTCGGTCGAAAATGGCCACGCCCTGGGTGATGTTCTCCAGCGTGGCGTGCAGCAACGCCTGTTTCTCGGCGATCTCGCGCTCGGCCCGCTTGCGTTCCGTGATGTCCTGGACGGTGCCCTCGTAATAGAGAAGCGTGCCGTCCGTGTCGCGGACCGCCCAGCAATTCTCGAGCACCCAAACGGCGCCGCCGTCGCGGCGTCTAAGCTGGTATTCGGCGTCGCGGATGATGCCTTCCGAATCGATGCGCCGCTTGAACTCGTCGCGCGCCCGGGGATCGACATAGATTTGCTGGCCGATGTCGGTGATCTGGGCCTTCATCTCCTCGGGCGAGGAATAGCCGTAGAGCGCGGCCAACGCCGGATTGGCCTCGATGTAGGCGCCGTCCGGGCTGGTCTGGAAAATGCCCTCGACCGACTGCTCGAAGATGTTGCGGAAACGCCGTTCGCTCTCGCGCAAGGCCTGCTCGCCCTGCTTGCGGCGGGTGATGTCGCGAACCACGCCGATGAACAGGCGCTGCTTGCCCAGATTCACCTCGCTCAGGGCGATTTCCAGCGGGAAGGTGGCGCCGTCCTTGCGCCGCCCGACCAGTTCGCGGCCGACCCCGATCACGCTGGGACGGCCCGAGGTGTGGTTGGCGAGATAACCGTCGTGCCGGGCGGCGTCTTCGTGCGCCATCAGCATGGTGACGTTCTGGCCCACCACCTCGGCGGCCGGATAGCCGAATATCTCTTCGACGGCCGGGTTGACGCTTTCGATGACGCCGCGCTCGTCGGTGGTGATGATGCCGTCGATCACCGCGTTCATGATGGCGCGCAGACGCTCCTCGCGCTGTTTCAGCGCCTGGGTGGTCTGGTGCAGCATCATGGTGCGCTCGGTGACGCGCTGCTCGAGGTCGCGATGCGCCTCCATCAGCGCCGACTCGGCGCGCTTCAACTCGGTGACGTCGCCGATCGAGCCGACCAGCCGCGTCACCTGGCCGCTTTTGTCGCGGGCGCCCAGCGAGCGCTCCTGAATCCAGCGGATTTCGCCGGCCGAGTCGACGATGCGGTACTCGCAGCTCAGCGTCTCGTCGCGGCCCTTGAAATAGGCGATGGCGGCGTCGCGGTACTTGCCGGCGTCCTCGGGCAGGACATGCGCCAACCAGTCGAGATTGGTGCGCAGCTTCTCGGTCGGGAAGCCGAAGATCTCCTGGACCCTGGGCGACACGTAGAGCGAACCGCTGGCGATGTCCCAGTCGTACAGCCCCTCGGCCGCCGCCTCCATGGCCAAGGCGTAACGCTCTTCGCCGCGCGCCAAATCCCCCTGCGACCGTCGCAATTCGCGGTCGACGCGCGCCGCCAAGAGATAGAAGAGGACGGTCAGCATGCCGCCCGCCGAAACCAGCAGCAGCAGGGTCTGGGTCACGCCGGCCCGCGTGAAGCCCTTGGCGGCGGGTTGCACGAAGGCCAGCATGCCGCCCAGCGGGCGATCCTGGAGATCGGTGAGTGGCAGCCAAAGCGAAAACCACTCGGCGCCCGGCAGATCGACCAACGCCACGTCTTCCTTGGGTCGCGCCAGGATGTCGGACAATTGCGCGGGCGTCAGGCTGATGCTGCCACCGGCCACCACCTGCCGGTCGAGGCGATGTTCGGGCTTGGCCTCGCGCCAAGCGTCCTCGCCCGCCGCCGCGCGGTCGAGCAGGATCAGGCTCTCGACGCCCAGGATCTGGCGCAGATGCCCGGCGTGCCCGCCGAAATCACGCATCATCTCGACGAAGCCCAGCAGGGTGCCCTGGTCGTCGAGCCAGGGCGAGACCACGCTGACGCCGACCCCGCCACCGCCCTCGGTGATCTCGAGCCCGGCCGCCGGCATCCGGCTTTCCGACGCGCGCCAATAGCTGGCGTGCAGCGGTCCCCCGCCGCGCCGGCCCGGCGCGTGGGCGCGGAAGAGAATCGTGCCGTCGGCGGCGCGCAGACTAAGCGCGCTGACCTGCTGCATCGCCTTCAGGCGCTCGAAGATGGGGCCGATTCGTTGGGACAGCACGTCGATGTCGCGGCGGACGAAAGCGTCGCGCGCGCCGGGTTCGTTCATCACGCCATGCGCCGCCGCGGCGAGCGCTCCGGCATCCTGCTCGATCGTATGACGGCCGAGCTCCAGGGCCGACGCGAGAACCCGGCGGGCGCTCTCGAAGTTCCCAGACTCTTGTGCCTTGCGGGCTATGACCATTTCGAGCACGGCGAAAACGGTCACGGCCGCCATGAAGGCGCCGACGATCACGACAACGAACCTGGGCATCCTCTCCCCTGCTTCGTCGATTATTATTGCCGTCGGCCAAAACCCTCCGTCGCGTTCCCCAACTCCCGACGCGCGGTGTTCCTGCACGCAATGGCCGACAGGAAGCGCCACAACCATAACCTCTCTGACCGTCGCGCAAAAGTCCGATCGCACAAATTTTGACGAAATGTGACCATCTGCCGCGATCGGAGACTTCGTTCCGCGGGACAACCGTCGGGGGAGCCCGTCAGCGCTTGGTGTAGGCCTGCAGCGAGCGCGAGATTTCCTGCGCCGCTTGGACGGTTTGTTGGCCGCGATCGAAGGCGCGGCCAATGGCCTGGCACAGCTTGGGCAGGAGTTCCAGATCCTTGGGATCGGGATTGACCGGGTCGAGAAGCATGCGGTTGACCAACTCGACCAGCGACAGGGTCAACTCGGACACATGGGCGTAGGGGGTGCCGCGCATCCGCCGGCTCAGATCCTCGCCGACGAAGCGCAGGCGGTCGAGATAGGCCAGCAAGTCCTTGGTCTCGGCCGGTGTTTCGTACCAGGGCATGATGCGGTCCACCAGATACTTCACCTGGATGGCGTAGCGTTCCATCTTGCATTCATTGATGCGCGACGCCGCCGCGTCGATCATCCGCTGGATCGACGCGGCGTCCTGGGTCGACAAGGCTTTGGCGCGCAACGGATTGGGAACCTCGACGATCGGCGCGGAATCGACTCCGGGGCGGATTTCCTTGCGCCGGTCGGGGCCGATATAGTCGTGCGTGACCACGAACGGCTTGCGGCCGCGCGCCAGATTCGAGATCCGCTGCACCACCTGCTCGGGCGAGATCGGCTTGATCACCAAGTCGTCGGCGCCCGAGTCGACCACCCGACGAACCTTTTCGGTGGTCGGGTGGCCGGTCATCACGATGGTCAGCACGAAGGGATTGTTGCCCACCGTGTGGTGACGGGCGCGATGGATCAGGTGACAGAGATCGGCGCCCGGCAAGGAAAAGTCGCCGACCACCAGATCGACGGCGTTGCGAATCAGCGCCTCTTCGACGACTCCGGTGTTGGCGGCGTCGATGATGTCTCGAAAACCGTTCTGTTGGAGCACGGCTTTCAAGGGCTGGCGCACGCCAGGATCCGCATCCGCGAGCATCATGCGAACATTCTCGAAGCGGAAACTGGTTTTCAACATAAGTGGCGGCCCCGGTCAGTGCGCTCAGGCCAGTCTATCAGCGGAACCGGACCAATCCCAGTTCATCCGAAAGCATTACAGCCCTTGGGTTGTTGTGGCGCTCAGAAATCCAAGCCCGAACGAATCGCGTCGATTCCGGCGCGGGCGCAGCGATCGTCGGTGTCGCCGCCGGGGCTGCCCGACACGCCGATTCCGCCCACGATCGTGCCGTCCGCCTCGATCCGCACGCCGCCCCCCAGGATCGCCACGCCGGGCAGATCGCGCAGGCCGGCGGCCGGCGTGCCGGGGCCGGTCATCGCGATCAGGTCGATGGTGTCGGTGCGGAAGCTGACCGCGGTATAGGCCTTGCGCGCCGCGGTGTCGGCCGTATGCGCCCCGGCGAAGCGGTCGCGCAGCATGGCCTGCGGGTTTCCGCCGCGGTCGACCACGGCGACGGCCACCTGGAAGCCTTGCTCGCGGCAGGCGCCCATCGCCGCTTGCGCCACCCGGAGCGCCGCCTCGGGGGTCAGCGCCTTCTGTCCATACAGCACGTCCTGGGCGACGGCCGGCTGGGCCGACGCCGCGAATGCTCCAAACGCGGCCAAGGCCGCGAAAATGGCGAATTTGGTCATCGTTCAGTCCCCTGCTTCGAGAGTCGCGGCCGGCTGGGCCGGCCGCCAACCGGATCAGCCCTTCTTGATGTTGAAGGTATAGACGCCGGACTCCTCACCCCAACTGGACAGCTCGTTGCCGGTCTGGCGGCAGAACGCCTCGAAGTCCTTGACCGAGCCGGGATCGGTGGCGAGCACCTGCAGGGTGGCGCCGGCCACCACGTCCTTGATCGCCTTCTTGGCCCGGAGGATGGGCAATGGGCAGTTGAGGCCCTTCACGTCGAGAACGGTAACGGACATGACTTGACTCCCTTCCTTATGGTTATTCGACCATCCTAAAGCCCGGCGGCGCCGCTTGAAAACCGTCTTCTCGACGATCGGATCAGGCGGCACTTGCGGTGCCATATGACCGTTGATAAAATTAGAACGAGATAATATAAAACGGGATCGAGCATCCGCCAAGGTCTTTGCGGGGCTGGGCACGAGGGAGGAAGCAGTGGGGGAAATTCCGGTCACCACCATCGTCGGAGCGGCCGCCTTCGCCGCCGGCATCATCTTCGGCGCCACCGCGCAACGAACCAACTTCTGCACCATGGGCGCCATTTCGGACATGGTGTTCATGGGCGATTTCAAGCGCTTCCGGGCTTGGCTGATGGCCATCGCGATCGGCATCCTGGCGACCCAGACGATGCACTCGACCGGCATGATCGACATCGACAAGTCGATCTATCTGACCAGCAACCTGGGTTGGCTGGGCGCCATCCTGGGCGGCCTGTTCTTCGGTTTCGGCATGACCATGGCGGGCGGTTGCGGCAACAAGACGCTGGTGCGAATCGGCGGCGGCAACCTCAAATCGCTGGTCGTCTTCATGGTGGTGGGCGTGACCGCCTACATGACGCTGCGCGGACTGATCGCCGTGGCCCGCATCGAGATGGAGGTGACCAACGTCAACCTCGCCAACATGGGCATGAAGGCGCAGGGCTTCCCCGACCTTCTGATGGCGCTGGGCCTGCCGGCGGGCGTGGCGCGCTGGTCGGTGGCGCTGGCCTTCGCGGGCGGCATGCTGGCCTACTGCTTCAAGGATTCCGAGTTCCGCGAATCGCCCCGCGATCTGGTGGCCGGGCTGGTGATCGGCCTGATGGTGCCCACCGGCTGGTGGATCACCGGGGTGCTGGGCAATGACGACTTCTCGCCCGCTCCGCTGGCCTCGTTCACCTTCGTGGGCCCGATCGGCGAAAGCCTGCAATATCTGATGACCTTCACCGGCGCGACCATCAATTTCGGCATCGCCGCGGTGGCCGGGGTGATCACCGGCTCGTTCCTGGTGTCGATCGCCACCAAAAGCTTCCACCTCGAATCCTTCAGCGACGCCGACGACATGCTGCGCCACATGGCCGGCGCGGTGCTGATGGGGATGGGCGGCGTGCTGGCGATGGGCTGCACCATCGGCCAGGGCCTGACCGGCATGTCGACGCTGGGCATCGGCTCGCTGATCGCCTTCCTGTCGATCCTGGCGGGCGGCGTCCTGGGCATGAAGTATCTCGAGGAAGGCACCTTGGGCGGCGCCCTGCGCGCCGTGTTCGCCCGTGCCTGAGGGCGAAGGACGGCGGCCCCGACGACCGGGGCCGCCCCGCCACCCCTTCGGGTCAGTTGACGGCGGTGAGATTGACGGCCGACACGCGGCCCTGGTCGCCCCGCGAGAGTTCGAAGCCGACCTTCTGGCCCTCGTTCAGGGTGCGCAGGCCGGCGCGCTCGACGGCAGATACGTGGACGAAAACATCCTTGCCGCCCTCGTCGGGCATGATGAAACCATAGCCCTTGGTCGTATTGAACCACTTGACCGTGCCTGTAGCCATTGCAGTCTCCGTCCAGGTGTCCGAGACGCGGCCGGGCCGCGCCGCCGCCAAATTGGACAGGGCGGCTGGGCAGATGTGGGCCGGCCTTTCGGTACGGGCAAGTTGTACGGGGGAGGCATCCATTCTCCGGCAACCTCGATTTCCACTCTTAGGGAGGACTGAACCATGCTTCGAAAGACCCTGAGCCGAAGGGAGCTGCTGCTGGCCGCCGGGGCCGGCGCGCTGGCCGCCGGCCTTCTGCCGCCCTACGCGCCGGCGCTCGCCGACACGGCGGCGGTCGAGGACGCGATCAAGAAGTTGCTCGGCGAAGTGAAGCCGCAGCAGGGCAAGGTCGCTCTCGAGGTGCCCGAAGTCGCCGAAAGCGGCGCCAACGTCCCGTTCACCGTGGTCGTGCAAAGCCCGATGACCGACAAGGACCACGTCAAGGCCATCCACGTCCTGGCCGAGGGCAACCCGCTGCCGGGCGTCGCCACGTTCCATCTGACGCCGGCCTCGGGCAAGGCGCAGGTCAGCTTGCGCATGCGCCTGGCCAAGACGCAGAACGTGCGCGCGGTCGCGGTGATGAGCGACGGCCAGGCCTACGCCATCACCAAGGAAGTCAAGGTCACGGCCGGCGGCTGCGGCGGCTGAGCGAAAAGAACGAGGAGAGATCCCAATGGCCGCGAAAATCAAAATGCCGGCGACCGCCAAGAAGGGCGACGTCGTCGAAGTCAAGGTGCTGATCGACCACGCGATGGAGACCGGCCAGCGCAAGGGCGCCGACGGCGCCCTGATCCCCCGCAAGATCATCAACAAGTTCGTCTGCACCTACAACGGCAAGCAGGTGATGCAGGCCGACTACCACCCCGCCATCTCGGCGAACCCCTTCATGTCCTTCTTCCTGGCCGCCAGCGAGAGCGGCGAAGTGAAGTTCCAGTGGTTCGACGACGACGGCTCGGTGCAAGAGGCCGTGCAGAAGATCACCGTCGAGTGACGCGGGAAGCGGGGGGCGCCGGGGCCGACGCGCCCGCGTTCCCCGCGTCCCTAGTGCACTGACGCCAACAAAAGGTTCACTTTTGTCCCCTTTTCCGTCATGG
>JADFZP010000065.1:1378-11462 GCA_015232485.1 Alphaproteobacteria bacterium | reverse complement strand
AGCTTGTCTGAGTCATCCCCAGGTTGAATCACAAAATTGCCTGCTCGGGAATCCCCTAAGTCAGCGCGTATGCGCGAAAGCGGGAACCCATTGTGCCGCCGCGCTTTTGCGGATCATTCCATCGCCACACCCAACATGGACCCCCGCTTTCGCGGGGGTGACGGCCAAGGAAGGCGGGGGTGACGATGAAAAATGACGTTTCCGCAGCCCTCACGCCGCGGCGCGGTGGTCTCGCGGCTGGTCCAGGATCACCGTCTGGGCGTCGGGGAAGCCGTTGAAGCGGCCGGCCAGCACGGTGGAGTAGGCGCCCATCATGCCGATCTCGATCCAGTCGCCTTCCTCGATGTCGGCCGGCAGGTGGTAGGGGCCGTCCATCGAGTCGATGGAATCGCAGGTCGGGCCGAAGAACGAGAAGGCCTGTAGGGCGCACCGCGAGCGGCCATTGGGGCGCAGCATGCGCACCGGATGGACGCCCGGCATCCACTTCAACTCGCTGAGCAGGCCGTAATAACCATCGTTCAGGTGCAGCGCCTGGCCCTTGCGCAGTTCGACGCGGACCAGCACCGAGGCCGAGGGGGCGACCAGCACGCGTCCCGGCTCGCACTGGAAGCGGCCGTCGAAACGCGGGAACCAGCGGTCCATGGCGCGACGGCCGGCCGCCACGCAGGACGCGAAGTCGGGTTCGACGCCGCGATACGAGGCGGGATAGCCGCCGCCGATGTCGATCACCGAAGGCTCGATGCCGGCGCGCGCCGCGGCGCGGCAGGCGATGTCGGTGGCCATCTCCCAGGACGCGGCGCTTTCGCACTGCGAGCCGACGTGGAAGGTCACGCCCGGCCGGTAGCCCTGGGCGGCGGCCAAGGACAGAAGGCGCGCCGCCTCGTCCTCGTCGCAGCCGAACTTGCCGTCCAGCGCGAATTTGGCGTGGTCGTTGGGCACCGCGACGCGCAGCACCGGCACCACGGCGGGATCGCGCCCCGTCGATTCGGCGATCTTGTCGAGTTCGCGCTCGCAGTCGAAGGCGAAGTCGCGCACGCCAAGCCCATAAGCCTCGGCGATATGCGAAGCCGCCTTGACCGGATTCATGAAGTGCAGCACGCCTTCGGGGAACTGCTCGCGAACGGCGCGCACCTCGTGGATCGAGGCGACGTCCCAATGGCGAATGCCGCCATCGGCCAAGGCGCGCAGCACCTCGGGCCGGTCGCAGACCTTGACCGCGTAGGCGACGATTCCGGGAAAGGCGCGCAAAGCCGCGGACGCCGCGAAGCGGGCCTTGTCGCCGTCGAGGAGCAGAAGGGGATCGGTCGGACGGGACGCGCGAACGATCGCATCGGCGCCCAGGAAACGATTGGTCATGGTTGCCCTCACACGGAGATGGGGGTAACCCGCCTCGCCTCTGCCGTGCGTTCAAGCCGTGCTTTGGTCTGTTGGGATGCCGCTCAATATGGAGATTTCCCCCCCCCTGTCAAATGAAAATCGGGGGCGTGGCCTTGAACGGGCGTCGGCTGGTCGGCTTCGACCAGCAGTCGGAACACCGAGCCGCGCCCCACACGGGACGAGACCGAGACGCGATGACCCAGCATTCGCGACATCCGCTGCACCACCGACAGGCCAAGCCCCAGACCAAGCGCGCGGTCGCGCTCGTCGTTTTCGACCTGGTAAAAATCCTCGAAGATGTCGGCGATCTTGTCGGCGGGGATGCCAATTCCGGTGTCCCAGACCTCGACCGACCAGGCGCCGCCGCGCGGCCGGATGGCGGCCAGCACGCCGCCCGAACGGGTGTAGCGAACGGCGTTCAGCAACAGGTTGCGCAGCATCCGCTCGAGCAGGACCGGATCGCTGCGGCACATCGCGTCGGGCGCGCCGGCCAGTCGCAGGGTCAGCCCCGCGGCCTGGGCCTGCCCCTCGAATTCGCGCATCAGACGGGCCAGTAGCGGCGCCAGCGACACCCGTCCCTTCTCGACGCGCACCACGCCGGCCTCCAGGGTCGAGATGTCGAGCAGCGCGGTCAGCAGGCTTTCGCCGGCCGCCATCGCCTCGCCCAGCTTGATGGTGATCGGCTCCTCGGGCCGGCCGGCCAGCCGCGCCCGCAACAGATCGTGGAACAGCCGCATGGCCTGGAACGGCTGGCGAAGATCGTGGCTGGCGGCGGCCAGAAAGCGCGACTTGGCCTGGTTGGCCCGTTCCGCCAGGCGGCGCGCCTCTTCGGCTTCGAGGCGGGCTTGCTCGGCGAGCGTCGCCAGACCGCGCTGGGCGGCGATCTCGGCGGCCGAACGACGCTCGCGCGCCTCGGCCGCCGCGCCAAGCTGGTCCAGCATGTAGTTGAAGGCGCGGGCCAGACTGTCGACCTCGTCGGCGCCGCGCATCCGGGCGCGCTGGCCGCCCAGCCCCTGGCGCATGACGTTCAGGGCGACCCCTTCAAGCTCGCGCAGGCCGCGCGTCACATAGCCGGCCGCCACCAGACTGCCCGCCACCAGCAGCCCCGCCGCCAGCAGGGCGGCGCCCATGTCGAGCGGCAGCAGCCAGGGAAACACGCCGGTCGGCTCGCTCGGCACCCTCAGGACCATCGACAGGCCCAGCGATCCCAGCCGGCCGCTGGCGGGAAGCGGCGCGGAAACCACCATTTCGCCGTCGCGCCCCTGGGGGGCGGCGACGCCCGGGGCGATCAGCGTGGCATCGGAATGGTGGATCAGCGCGTCGAGCGGCAGGCGATAGAACAGCGCGCCCTCGGGCGTCGCGGTGCGCGAATAGGCCAGCATCTCGGCGGCGATCAGGTGCGGCCGACCGCCCTCGACCAGCAGGGTGGCGCGCGGTCGGCCCTCGGCGATGGCGGCCAGCAGCCACTGGCGCTCGGCCTCGCTGGGCGGCGCGCGACCGTTGGTGGCGATGGTCTTGGCCTCGAAATCGGTGAAGACGATGCCGACCGGCAAGCCATCGACCCGCCGAAAGCCGCTCAGGAAGGGGATCAGATAGGTTTCCTTGCCGGCGCTGTCGACCAGCGCGGTGGCCAGCACGCTGTTGCCGGCCAGCGCCTCCATGGTCTCGGTGACGGTGGCGAGCAGTTCGCCGGCCTGCTGGGCGACCAGTCGCGCCTGGCTGGACATCCCCGCCGCGTAATGGTCGAGCAACTGGCGGCGCCCGGCCGAGTGCAGGATGGCGGCCAAACCCACCATCAGCGTCAGCGACAGAACCGACGAGATCAGCGCGAAGCGAAGCGCGAGGCTGCGACTCATGATGTCATCGCGCTTCGCCGACCCGTTCCAGCGCGTCGCGCACCAGGGCGCGGTCGGTGCCCGGAATCGGCAGCAGGGCGAGCATTCGGAGGAAAATCGGCAAAGCTTGGTCTCCCGGCTGGGGGCTTCGAAAGCTATAGGGCCGTCGTCCACATGGCGATCCCGCTTTGGAATCATTCCACCAACGGGGGAGGCGCGGATTGCCCATTTGGGCGAACCGGCTTACCCTCGATCGGATGAGCAAATCCGAATCCGAATACGGCGCCTATCTCGTCCTGACCGACATCTCGGGCTACACCCCGTTCGTCAAAGCCCATGCCGAGGTGATCCGGCACGCGCAATACGCCATCTCGGAATTGCTGGGCGCCGTGCTCGCCGTGGCCGAGCCGCCCCTGGTGGTGGCCAAGTTCGAAGGCGACGCGGTGTTCTTCCAGGCCCCCGACGGCGGGCCGGCCGTAGGCCTTGCCGTGGGGCGCAGCCTGACCCGCTTCTTCGATGCCTTCTACGCCCGCCGCGACGCGATGGTGTCGGCCAATTCCTGCCATTGCCAAGCCTGCGCCGGGTTGGGCGCGATGGAACTGAAGACCATCGCCCATCGCGGGCCGGTCCATGCGTATCGGCTGGGCGGCTTCGACGAGCTGGCCGGCTTCGACATCATCGTCGCCCACCGCCTGCTCAAGAACGGGGTGGGCGGGCGGCGCTATCTGCTGGTCACCGAGGCGGCGTGGCCCGAATTGGGGCTGCCCGCCCACCGCGCGCGGCCCCATCGCGAGGATTACGCCGATGTCGGCTCCGTCGAAGCCCGTCTGGTGACCGACGGGCTGGGGCCGCCGCTGGGCGAAACGCCGCCGCCGGCCGGGCGGGCGGCGCGCCTGATCGAAAGCCTACGCAAGGGCCTGGGCTGGCGCCTGCGGGGCCTCGTCAAGTGAAGATAACAGTGTCAACCACCAAGACACCAAGGGCACCAAGGATTTCTTTTCTTGGTGTCTTGGCGGTCTTGGTGGTGAAACTTTCTTCCCTTGACATCGCTCAATGCGTGGCCAGCCCGTCGGGCTGACCGACCACCACCGCCGCCAGTCGGTCGGGGTGAAGCAGGCGCTTGGCGACATCGCGGACGTCGTCCGCGTCGACCGCTTCGATCAGGGCGTTGCGCTTTTCAAGGTAGTCGATGCCCAGGTGGTCCATCTGCATCGCCAGCAGAATGCCGGCGATCGCGCCGACGCTGTCGAATTGCAGCGGGAACGAGCCGGTCAGATAGGTCTTGGCGTCGTCCATCTCGGGGGCTGTCGGTCCCTGCTCGGCCATGCGGCGCCATTCCTCGCGGATCAGGGCCAGCGATTCGGCGACCCGGCCATTGGCGGTCGCCACCCCGCCGATGATCAGCGGGGCGTAGTCGAAGGGGCTCAAGCCGCTGTGGACCGAATAGGCGAGGCCGCGCTTCTCGCGCACCTCGGTGAACAGCCGCGAACTGAACCCGCCGCCGCCCAGGATGTAGTTCATCACATAGGCCGGGAACCATTCGGCGTCCTCGCGGGCGATGCCCTCGTGGCCGAACACCACCACGCTTTGCGGATTGTTGCGCTCGATGACTTGGACGCGACCGTTCGCCTTGGGCGCCGTGAAGGCGACGGCCGGCGGGCCGACCTTCTCGGGCAGGTCGCCGAAGGTCTGGTCGAGCAGCGGCTTCAATTGTTCGGCGGTGATGTCGCCGACCACCGAGACGACCAGCCGGTCGCGGCCGAAGGCGCCGGCCGGGAAGGCGCGCAGATCGGCGGCGGTGATCGCCTTGACCGATTCGGGGGTGCCCTTGACCGGCCTGCCGTAAGGGTGGTTGGGGAATTGCAGGGCGAACCAGGCGCGGTTGGCGACCACCGAGGGGTTCTGCAGATCGGCGGCCAGTCCGCTAAGGATCTGGCTGCGGATGCGCTGCACCGGCTCGTCGTCGAAGCGCGGCTGGGTCAGGGCGATGCGCATCATCGAGAAGGCGCTGTCGCGGTGCTCGGTCAGCGTCTTCAGGCTGCCGTGGAAGGAATCCTGGCCGCTGCTGAACGACAGATCGATCGAAAGATCCTCGAGCCGCTTTTGGAAGGCGTAGGAGTCAAGCTCTCCGGCGCCCTCGTCGAGCAGGCCCGAGACCATGTTGGCCAGCCCGGCGCGGTCGGCGGGATCGAGCGCCGAGCCGCCGCGGAAGGCGAACTCCATCGAGATGATCGGGTTGATGTGATCCTGAACCAGCCAGGCCTCGATGCCCTTGGCGCTGATCACCCGCTCGACGGCGGGGCCGGCGGCGGCGGGAAGCGCGGGCAGAAAGGCCACTGCCAGCGCCAGGAACAGACGTCGCATGATGGTCGTCACGAGCGGCCCTCCTTGTCGCCGTCCGGCAGCAGCACGCCGGTCACCGAAGCCTTTTCGTCCAGCACCTTGCGGGCGGCCTGGGCGACCTGCCCGGCGGTCACGGCGGCGATGCGCTCGGGCCACGCCTCGATGTCGGCGACGCTTTGGCCGGTGGTCACGCCGGTGCCCAGCACGTTGGCGCCGGTGTAAAGGGAATCGCGGGCATAGACCGCGCTGGCTTGCAGGCGCCGCTTGGCGCGCTCGATCTCTTCGGGCGCCACGCCCTTTTCAAGGATCGCGGCCACCTCGGCCTCCATCGCCCGTTCGACCTCGGCGATCTCCACGCCGGGACGCGGCGAGACGTAGACGCCGAAGGTCGAGGTGTCGATGGCGGTGGGGTCGTACCAGGCGCCCGCCGACGAGGCCAATTCCTTGTCGACCACCAGGCTGCGGTAGATCTGGCTGGTGGCGCCGCCGCCAACCACTTCGGACAGCACTTGCAGCGCGTAGGCCAGGCCGTCGGGGTCGCGGTTGTAGCTGGGGGCGTGATAGCTGCGGCTCCAACTGGGTTGGCGCACCCGCGCGTCGCGCAATTCGACCCGCCGCGCCGCCACCTGGGGCGGTTCGGCGTTACGCACGCGTTCGGGAAGCGTGCGGGCCGGGATGGCGCCGTAATGCTTCTCGGCCAGCGGCTTCAATTCGGCGGCGGTGATGTCGCCCGCCACCACCAGGATGGCGTTGTTGGGCGCGTACCAGCGATGATAGAAGGCCTCGGCGTCGGCCCGGGACAGGCTGCCGACCTCGCTGGCCCAGCCGATCACCGGATTGTGGTAGGGGTGGTTGAGGTAAAGGGCGGCGCGCACCTGCTCGTTCAACAGCGCCGACGGGTTGTTGTCGGTGCGCGAGCGGCGCTCTTCCAGGACCACGTCGCGCTCGGTCAGCACGTCCTTTTCGGCGAGGCGCAGATTGACCATGCGGTCGGCTTCCAGCGTCATCGCCAGTTCCAGCCGGTCCTTGGCCACGTTCACGTAATAGCCGGTGTAGTCGAAGGCGGTGAAGGCGTTGTCGCGACCGCCATTGCGCGCCACCAGCCGCGAATAGGCGCCGGCCGGCACCTTGTCGGTGCCCTTGAACATCAAGTGTTCCAGCAGATGGGCGATCCCGGTCTTGCCCGGCGGCTCGTCGGCCGAGCCGACCCGGTACCATACCTGATGGCTGACCACCGGCGAGCGGTGGTTGGGGATGACCACCACCTCCATGCCATTTTCAAGCACGAAGGTCTCGGCGTTGAAGATCGCGGCTTGCGCCGACCCCGCCGCCGTCGTCAGGCATAGGGCGAGAACGGCGCAAGCCGAGCGCATCGGTCGAAGTCGCATGCCACCTCCGGGAGAGCTTTCGAGACACTTGCCCCCCGATATGGGGAGGCTGGCGCGGATGGGCAAGTCAGGCCCAGTTGTGAACGGTCAAAAGGACATGGCGGCGGATCAGCCACACGCCGCGTTCGAACAGGCTGGTCAGCGAGAACAGCAGATCCTGCTCGGCGCGGCCCAACTGACGGTTTTCGAGCAGGCCGCGCCGCACCGATTCCATGGCGGCCGAACGGTCGCCGGTCATCGCCAGCAGCACCTCGCGGCCCAACTCGTCATAGGCCTCGCCATCCTCGCCCATCGAGGTCAGGGCGGTGTGCAGGGCCTCGACGATGGCGTGGGTCAAGGGCCCCAGCGAAGGCCCGACCGTGCCGGCGTCGATCGCTTGGACCAGGTCGCGCACCGTGTCGAGCAGATCGAGCAGCACCTGGTTGCGGGTCTGGACGCGGGTGGTGCGCTCGAGCGCGTGGCCGCCGGGCCCGCGCTCCATCAGTTCCGCAAGGAAGCCGTCGATTTCGGCCGCCAAGGTCCGCCCGGCGAGGTGGACCGCCAGATAATCGGGGCGGTCCGTCCGGCCCGCCTCCTCGGCGCGGATCGAATCGAGCATGTCGATCAGGAAGCGCGCCAGCCGCGATTGCTCGCGCTCGGCCAACTCCAGCGCCGTTTCCGGCTCGTCGAGCGCCAGTTCGTAAATGAAGCGGGGGCGCGACAATTCCTCTTCCCGGGTCGGCGGCGAGGCGCGCTCGAGCACCGCCATCAGCGGGCCTTGGAACGCCGTCACGGCCAGCGCCGACACCACTTGCAGGACCAGATAGACATAGGCGGCCTGCGCCACCGGATCGGCCGAGACCGATCGCACCAAGGCCAGGACCAGCGGCACGCCAAACTTGAGTTCGATCTCGATCAAGGGAATCAGGATCAACGCCCCGATCGCCTTGCAGGCGACTTGCAGATTGGCGATCTGGCGCTGACGTCCGGCCAGGTTGCTGGACAGGAACCAGACCGACAGGCCCGAGCCCAGCCCGGCGCCATAAATGATCAAGATGGTCTGCTCGATCCCCAGGATGCCCGACGACACCAGCGCCACCGCGATGATCGACACCGTCGCCGAGGATTGCGCGACCAGACTGAGCAACGTGCCGATGATCACCGCGATCAGATGCGACTGGGCCGAGAAGGCCACGAATTCGCGCGTGATCTCCAGGCCGCGCAACGGCTGCGCCCCCTGCTTCAAGAGATCGAGCCCAAGGAACAACAGCCCCAGCCCGAGCAGCGCCCCCACCACATGCCGCCAGCGCGCCGAGCGGTCGAGGTCGAGGTAATGCGCCAGCCCGGCGATGGCCACCAGGAACAGGATGGCGGAATGCATGTCCAAGGTGGCCAGCAGCACCAGCACCGAGGTGCCGACATTGGCCCACACCACCACCGGAATCGCCTGACGCGCTTCGATCAGACCGGCCGACACCATGCTGACCACGATGAAGGTCACCGCGTTGGTGCTTTGCGTGATGGCCCCCGCCACCACGCCGACGCCGGCGGCGGCCACCCGGTTGCGGGTGCCGCGCGAGATGATGGCGCGCAGCCGCCGGCCGCTGCTCTGCTTGAGATTCGAGCCGATCAGCTTGACGCCCGTGAAGAACAGGCCCAGCCCGGCGGCGATGACGGCCAGGATCATCATTGGCGTTCGTGCCGCATCGCCGCCAGCAGGAAGGCGCAAACCAGGACGAGGCAAAGAACCAGGCCGGACAGGCCGACGTCGCGCAGCGTCGCGTAGCGTTCGGCGGCCCCCCGCGCCAGCGAGTCGCGGACCGCCAGCACCTCGGCCAGAACGTGCTCGCCCAGATGGTCCATCGCGGCGTCCACCGGGCGGTCGATGCCGGCCGCCACCTTTTCGACCGCCTCCAGGCTTTCGGGACGTTGGTCGTAAAGGGCCAGCGCCTCGCGATAGCGGGCGCCGAGATGGCCGTATTGTTCGCGCAGGCGCGTCACATCCTCGTCGTCGTCCAAGGCGGCCAGCCCGGCCAGCGCCTCGACGACCGCCCGTTCCTCGTTCAGGAAAGAGTCGAGGTAAAGCCTGCGCGCCACGCCGTCATGGCCGCGCAGCAGCACGTTCTTCCATTCCTGCACCTGGCGCTTGAAATGGATGTTGGCCCGCCGGGCGAGATCCAGGCGATGGATCATGCCCTCGACCTTGCCAAGATCCTGGGCATAGCCCTGTTGGGCGAGATGCAGCTGGAACAGGCCGATCAACGCGGTCGTCACCAGCACCACGCCAAGCAGGCCGGCCAGCGGGACGAGCGATCGACGGTTTCGCCTTCGGCCGGCGGCGAATGTGAATGGAGCGGTTTCCTGGTTCAACGATCACCCCTCGGCTGGCCGACGGGCCGAACTATAGAACGGCCGCGCGCCCCTGCCAAGGCGAGGCCGCGGGGGTTGATCGCTTGGCAGACGGCGGCGGATTGGCGTAAAAGGAATCCGTTTGGTGGGGAGGGTGACGACATGAACAGGTTGCAAGCGCTGGCCATCACGGCGGCCTTCGTGCTGGCGACGGGCGCCGCCGTGGCGGCCGAGCCGGTGAAGCTTGGCATGATCACCACGCTGTCGACCAAGGCCGGCTATCTTGGCGAAGACATCCGCGACGGCTTTCTGCTGGCCATCGACATGGCCGGTGGGCGCCTGGGCGGCGTCGCGGTCGAACTGCTGATCGAAGACGACGAGCTGAAGCCCGAAAAGGCGCAGCGGATCGCCGAGCGCATGGTCACGCGCGACGGCGTGCGCCTGATGACCGGCATCGTCTTCTCGAACGTGGCGATGGCCACGGTGCCCAAGTTGGTGCGCGACGGCATCGTCTATGTCAGCCCCAACGCCGGCCCCAGCGCGCTGGCCGGCAAGGGATGCCACCCCAATTACTTCAACGTCGCCTGGCAGAACGACAACCAGCACGAGGCGATCGGCAAGTATGTGTCCGATCAGGGCCTCAAGCGGCTTTTCATCCTGGCCCCCAACTATCCGGCGGGCAGGGACGCGCTGGCCGGCTTCAAGCGGTATTACACCGGCCCCCTGGTGGGCGAGGCCTATACGGCGCTGGACCAGTCCGACTATTCGTCCGAGATCGGCGCCATTCGCGCCGCCAAGCCGGATGGCGTGTTC
>JADFZP010000065.1:0-1278 GCA_015232485.1 Alphaproteobacteria bacterium | reverse complement strand
CCAAGGCTTCGACGCCGCCAATCTGATCGGCGGCGCGCTGGCCGCCGTGGGTGGCGACGTCTCGAATCCGGCGCGGCTGGCGGCGGCCCTGAAGACGGCGCCCTTCACCTCGGTGCGCGGCGCCTTCGCCTTCGGGCGGAACAACCACCCGATCCAGGATTTCTACGTGCGCGAGGTGGTCCGGCTGGGCGACGGGACGGTCACCAATCGGATCAAGGCCAAGGCCTTCACCGCCCACCACGACGCCTATGCCGCCGAATGCGGGATGTGAGGGGGTTTGCCAATCCGATTAAGCCCCCATATGAGAGGAACCGCATCGAGCGGCCGACGCGCCTTGACGGCGGCCCGAGGGCTACCTAGAGTGGGCGTCAGACATCGAAGCAAGGGACTGGCAAGATGAAGCAGGTGACCGACTCGTCGTTCGACGCCGACGTTCTCAACGCCGCCGGCCCCGTGCTGGTCGACTTCTGGGCCGAATGGTGCGGCCCCTGCCGCCAGATCGCCCCGGCGCTCGAGGATCTGTCCAAGGAACTGGGCGACAAGATCACGGTGGCCAAGGTCAACATCGATGAGAATCCCGGCACGCCCTCGAAATACGGCGTGCGCGGCATTCCCACCCTGATGATCTTCAAGGACGGCCAAGTCGCCGCCACCAAGATCGGCGCGCTGCCCAAGAGCAAGCTGTACGAATGGGTTCAGTCGGTCCTGTGACCGCGCCCGTCATCGACGCGCCCACCATCGACGCGTTCGACGGCGAGCATTCCTTCCTGTCCAATTTCTACGCCGCCCCGGTCGAGGCGGACGGCTTGCTGTTTCCGACCGTCGAGCACGCCTTCCATGCCGCGAAGACCCTCGACCCGGCGGAAAAGCGCGCCTTCACCGATGGCGGCGCCGACGAGGCCAAGCGGCGCGGACGCCAACTCGCCCTGCGCCCCGATTGGGACGCCGTGCGAATCGGCGTGATGGAAGACCTGCTGCGCCAGAAATTCGCGATCGCCGCCCTACGCCGCCGCCTGCTCGCCACCGGCGAGGCCGAGTTGGTCGAGGGCAATTGGTGGGGCGACCATTTCTGGGGCGTCTGCAAGGGCGAAGGCCGCAACGAGCTGGGCAAGGCCCTGATGCGCCTGCGCGCCGAGATCACCGCCGCCCTTTCCCCACGGACCTGACCCCTCGCCGTCATGCCCGCGCTTGACACGGGCATCCACGTGTCACCGCCCATGCCGCGGAGCCGCGTGGATGGCCGGATCAAGTCCGGCCATGACGAGTGGAGACCGACCC
>JADFZP010000064.1 GCA_015232485.1 Alphaproteobacteria bacterium | reverse complement strand
ACTTTCGAGTCGCGGTGCGCCACCACGTCGGAATGGCCGGCATGGTACATGCGGCGCAGGATCCAGCTTCGGCTCAGCCGCTCGGGGTGGATGTGGTGGCTCACCCGCGCGTCCGGGGCGTAATAGGCGGCGTGGCCGCCCGCCCGCAGTTCAAGGAACAGCACGCCTTCGCTGCCGGTGAGATCGTCGCCCGAGCGACCGAGATCGGCGCGGAACGGCGCCGGTGGCAGAATCGCTTTGCGGATGGCGCAGTTGCCCTCGCCAAACCATTCCTGCGCCTTGAGAAAACGCGGCTGGGTGTCCCATCCCCAGTGGCAGGACAGCATGTGAAGGATGTCGTCGGCCAGCCAGTCCGGGCGGACGCTTTCGCCGAAATCGGGATCGACCTCGCCGCCCACCATGGCGACCGCGTCGCCGTGGTCGCGAAATGGGGCGGTCAGGCGTTCCAGCCATCCCTCGGCGGCCCGCTCGTCATCGTCGATGAAGCAAAGGATGTCGTGATTGGCCAGCGCGATGCCGCGGTTGCGGGCGTGGGACACTCCGGTCGCCGGCTCGACGGCGCCGTAGAACGCGACGTCCATCGCGGCGAACACCTTGAAGAAGCGGTCGCAGACGGGTCTGGCGGAGCCCGCCGGATCGTTGTCCACCACGATGATTTCAGTGCGGCCATGGCGGTTCTTCTGCGCCCGCAGGCTGTCCAAGCAGCGCTCAAGCAAGGCGGCGCGGCGATAGGTGGGCACAATGATGGTCGTGTCCATGGCGTTCGGAACCTCATTCATGGGGAGACACGATGCGCAGGCCGGGCAGGGCCCAGCAGTCGGCGCCCATCTCGCGGGCCATCACCGCCAACCCTTCGGTGTCGATGTGGCCGTGATGGCTGAAGGGCGGAAAGCACAGGCCGTCCCGGTGCAGGTCGGCGCGGATCAGCAAGGCCGAGCCGCCGACCGAGTCGACGCGCACCAGCGGTTCGTGTTGGAACGCGTCCAGGCCGAGCCGACCGTGCCCTTTCGGCGGTTGGAACAGGCCGTCCCGCAGGTGGCGGGGATCTTCGAGCCCGTCATGGCGGTAGGTGCCCGGGTCGAAGGTCCGGCCGTCCGGCCCCACGCGATGGGCGGCGACGATGTCGCGGTCGGCGGCCAGCAGCCGGCGCAGCAGGTCCGGCGGGTAGTCCAGCAGATCGGCGTCCAGCCACAACACCCAATCCTCGTCGCGTAGCGCGAGGCTGAGCAGCCGGTTGCGGGATCGCGCCATGATCTCAAGGCGGCGGCGCTCGGTCGACGGAACGCCGTAGCCATGGCGGTGCAACTCGGCCCGCGCGTAGCGACGGCGAAGATCGGGGATCATCCCCGCCAGGACGGCGGCGGAGTCGTCGCGGCCGCGGCCCTCCAGAAAGGCCACCGAGAGCCGGGCCGGGTCGTGATCCAGCCGGGCCAACAGCTCGACATGGCGGGCCAGTTGAGCCTGCGCGTCTTTCACCAGGGTCAGGATCAGCACCCGGTCGGCCGGCGGCGCCGCGGCGGCGAACACCGTTTCGGCGCGACACGCCCGCAGGGGCAGGCGCCGTTCGAGTTCCTCGAGCACCGCATCATAGCGGTCGTCCGAGAAGCGGGCCGTGGCGGTCGGCCAATGCCCCTCGAAGTGATCGGGGCCGAAGGTGTTGGCGCCGTGCGCCACATAGACGTAAAGCCTGGGCAAGTCGAGCAGGGCGACCCGCGCGTGGCCCAACAGGTGTTCCGTAACCGGCCCGTCCTCGCCGCGGCGCTCGGAGGGATAGCGCGGCATCGCCGACTTCAGGCACAGCACCGACCCCTCCCAGGTCCGGCGGCGCGAGATCGCGAGGCGCCGGGAGTCGGGCCACCACATCAACCAGCGCTCCAGCATGCAGGCGTGGGCGCCGGTGCGGCACAGCACGGCGTATTGGACTTGCAGGCGCAGCGGATCGTACAGATCGTCATCGTCCCACTGGCAGATCAGCGCGCCGCTCGCCCGTTCCACCGAAATGTTGCGCAGATCGCCCAGCGTCGGGGATGGTTCGTGGACGTGGAACAGCTTGATCTCGGGCGCGTTCAGCGCGCGGACATGCTCGATCAGCGCCGGGTCGGGCGCCTCGGTCACGATGACCAGTTCCTTGTTCGGCCAGGTCTGCTTCAGGAAGCAATCGATGGCGACCCGCGCCTGGGCGGTGCGGTCCCTGGTCACCATCAGGCACGAGATCAGCGGCTGGGCGTTGGGGGCGTGCTCGACGCGCGGCGCCGCCTCGTTGTTCAGGCGGATGCTCACGGTATGGGGCAGGCCCTCGTCGGCCGGCGCGTCGCGCCACCACGTTCCGTCCCAGTAATGCAGCATGTAGGCTTGGCGCGTCGCCCGTTCCCAGAATTCGATGTCGTGGACCTGGCCGTTCCAGCACGCATCCTTGTCGACCGGATAAAGCAGGGCGGCCGGCGCCACGGTGATGGTCTCGGGTGCCGCGAATCCGTCGAGGGCGCGGGCGAGGAGGAACGGGCCGGTGGCGTCCAGCGGATCGGCGAGGTGCCCCGAGCGGCGGATGTGGGTCAGAATGTGGTCCCAAACCGGGTGCCGCGGTTCCGACGCGATGAACGACGGGCAGGGCAGGCGCGTCAAACCGCGCTCGGCGCACTTGCCCATGGCGAGGTGCGAATCGGGTTCCAGGCCGACCACGAAACGCCGGCCCTCGATCAAGGATTCGATCGGCTTCAGGCAGCGGCAATCCAGGTCGGCATAGACGCCGCCGAAATGCGCCAAGATGAGATAGCGGCCGAGATCGGCGCGACAGATCGGCGCCTGATAGCCATGGAAGATCGCCGCGAAGTCCGGGAAGGTCGCTTCGACGAAAGCCGCGATCGCCGCGTCGGTCCACAGCCGGTAGGTCCAGCCGGGATTCTTGTCCCGCCACGAGGCGGCCATTCCCAGGTAGCGGACGGGGACGACCTCGTCCTTCCAAAGTTGGTGGATGGCTCGCGTGACGGGCATCGGACGACCAAGCTGATTGGGGAAAAAGGAAAGGGCGACCTTGCGGCCGCCCTTGATCGTAACTCATGACGAGGCCCTTGGTCCCGTCCTACCGCTCTCAGGCCGCCGACTGGGCGGCCGTGGCGGCGCGGCCGGCTTCGAAGGCGCGTTCGTTGGGCTCGGCCATGCCCGGCTTGTGGCGGAAACGCGACAGCACGCATTCGCGCAGCACGGCCGGATCGAACGGCAGGTGGTCGGCGGCGGCGCCCAGCATCACGGTGTTGCCAAGTCGCGGATTGCCCAGCCCGGCCGCGATCGCCCCGGCGTCGAGCGACAGCAGGCGGGCGCTTCTGGCGCGGGCCTCGGCCAGCGGGTCGTCGGGATATTGGTAAAGCCCGGTGGACACCACCGGCGGGATCAGCCGCATGGTGTTGACGATGGCCAGCCCGCCGGGCCGCAGATGGGCGATCCAGCGCAAGCCCTCGGCGACTTCGAAGGCCAGCATCAGATCGGCCTCGCCGGGGGCGATGGCGGGGGCCAGCACCTTGGGGCCGAAGCGCAGATGGCTGGTCACCACGCCGCCGCGCTGGGCCATGCCGGCGACCTCGGTCTTCTTGACGTCGTGGCCCATGGCGATGGCCGCCTCGGCCAGGATCTCGGCGGCGGTCAGGACGCCCTGGCCGCCGGTCCCCACGATCATGATGTTGGTGATGCCGGTCATCGCTGGGCCTCCACGATCGCCTTGGGCGCGCAGGTTTTCACGCAAAGGGTGCAGCCGGTGCAGAACGGCGTGTCGATCTCGACGAAGGCCAGTTCGCGGGTGCGGCCGTTGGCGCCCACCTTGGTCTCGCGCCGCGTCACCAGGATGGCCGGGCAGCCGACCTTCAGGCAGTTGGCGCAGCCGTTGCAGTCCTCGTTGACCACGAAGGGCGGCTTGCGCTTGTGGCTGTCGATCAGCACGCAGGGCTGGTTGGTGATGATCACCGACGGCTCGGCGATCTTGGTTTCCTCGCGGATCGCGTTGGCCAGGGTCGGCAGTTCGTAGGGGTCGATCACCCGGATGCGTTCCGGCTTGACGCCCAGCGCCTCGACCAGCTTGGGGAAGTCGATCTGCGGCGCGGGATCGCCGTGGATGTCGCGGCCGGTGGCCGGATGCTCCTGGCCGCCGGTCATCCCGACCGTGCGGTTGTCGAGCAGCAGCACGGTGATGTTGCCGCGGTTGTAGGTGATGTCCAGCAGGCCCTGCATGCCCATGTGCAGGAAGGTCGAATCGCCGATCACCGCGACCACGCTGCGGTTGGCGTCGGACTCGGCGCGGGCCTTCGAGATGCCCAGCGCGATGCCCATCGAGGCGCCCATGCAGATGGTGGTGTCCAGGGCGTTCCAGGGATGCCCGGCGCCCAGCGTGTAGCAGCCGATGTCGCCCGAGATCAGCACGTCGTCGCGCATGCGCGACAGCACGTAATAGGGCGCCAGATGCGGGCAGCCGACGCACATGGTCGGCGGCCGGGGGAAGACCTGGGGGGCGGGGGCCAGATCGGACTCGGGCACCGTCTCGCCGATCAGGCGCAGCACGCGCGGACGCACCACGTCGTAGGACAATTCGCCACTGCGCGGCAGGATGTCCTTGCCGTGCACGGCGATGCCGGCGGCGGCGATTTCAAGCTCGACCAGCGGCTCGGTCTCTTCGACCACCACCAGCTTGTCGACCGTGGCGGCCAGCGCCCGGATGCGGCCCATCGGCAAGGGATGGGTGAAGCCCAGCTTGAGCAGCGGCGCGTCGGGGAAGGCCTCGCGCACGGCCAAAGCCGCCGGGCCCGATGAGACGAAGCCGACGCGGCGGTCGGTTCCGTCCATCAAAACGCTGAGTTCGGTCTCCTCGGAAAAGGCGGCCAGCGCCGCGTCGCGCTCGAACATCAGCGGCAGGCGCTTGCGGGCGGTGCCCGGCACCAGCACCCAGCGATTGGGGTCGATCGAGAAGCCGGTGGCCGGGCGCTCTTCGCGGCGGCCGGTGGTGACGCACAGCGCCTTGACGTGGCAGACGCGGGTGGTCAGGCGCAAGATGACCGGCACCTCGAAACGCTCGGAAATCTCGAAGGCCATCTTGGCCATCTCGAAGGCTTCCTGGCTGTCCGAGGGTTCCATGATCGGCAGATGGCCGAAGCGGCCCCAGTAGCGCGAGTCCTGTTCGTTCTGCGACGACGACAGGCCGACGTCGTCGGCCACCGCGAGGACCAGCCCGCCACGCGCGCCGGCCAGGCTTTGCGACATCAGCGCGTCGGCGGCGACGTTGACGCCGACATGCTTCATGCAGCAGAAGGCCCGCGCCCCGGCCAGCGAGGCGCCGATGGCGACCTCGAGCGAGACCTTCTCGTTGACCGCCCAATGGGTGTCGACGTCGGGATAGGCCGCCAGAAACTCCAGCATCTCGGTGGACGGCGTGCCGGGATAGGCGGCGGCGACGCGGACGCCCGCCTCCCAGACGGCCCGCGCGATGGCCTCGTTTCCGGACAACAGAAACCGGCCCGCGGCCGGGGGAACTGCAGCGTTCAAGGGCTGAACCTCACGACCAAGCGGCTCCCGACATCCGGGAGACGACGCGAAGGGGGAGCTCGGTTGATACCCTTCGGGGTAGGCGGATGTCAACGAGGCCCGGTCAGCCGCCGCAGGAATTCGCCCAGTTTCATGTCCTGGTTGGAGACGTGATCGAGAATCCAGAACTTGAAGTAGTTCTCGATCGCCCCTTCGGTGCCGCGGTAGTGGCCCTCGGCGTATTCGGCCAGCACCTTCTCCAACTCGGCGGCGATGTTGCGGTGCTCGGTCTGGTGTTCGGGCTGCAGCGGATAGCCGTGCTCGCGCATCATGGCTTCCTCGCGGCCGAAATGGCGGGCCGCCTCGCTGGCCAGTTCGGACAGGGCGTTGACGCCGTCGATCAGGTCGTAGGGGCCGGAGTGCAGTTCGTGCAGGCGGTTGGCGAGCGCCACCAGCGCGCGGTGGTCCTCGTCGAGCGCGGGGACGCCCGTTTCGAGCGTGGGCCCGAAGGTGAGCAGCGGCGCGGTCATTGCTCGTCCAGGAAAGATTTCATTTTCATGTCCACGAACAGGATGTGTCTGATGATCCACTCCTTGACCAGCAGCAGCAGTTCCTCTCGGCCGAAGCCGCGCCGGCCCGCCTCGACGTCGGCCAATGCCTCGGTCAGTTGCTCAAGCAACTCGGCGTGTTCTTGATGGTGCTCCTCGAAACCGGGGAAACGCAAGAGCCTCAGCAGACTTTCCTCGCGCCGGAAGTGCTCGCGGGCGTGCCGGGCGAAGCGGATCGTGATGTCCAACAGCTCGTCGCGCGGCGCGCCGGCGTCGACGGCGTCCTTCAACTGGTTGACCAGATCGATGAAGGTGCGGTGGTCGTGATCGATCGGCGCCACGCCGATGGCGAACGAGTCCAGCCAGTGGATGTAGGGGTTCTCGTCGGGCCGGCCGCCGCCCATCCGTCCGCGGAAGAAGTCGCGCAGCGGCTTGTCGGTCTTGATGATGTGCTGGATGATCAAATGCTTGATGAAGTCGCGCGTTTCGACGTTCAGCGTGCCGTGCTCGCCGAACACCGCCTTCAGATCGGTGAAGATGCGGAAGAACTTGCGGTCGGCGGTGGCGTGGTGCGAGCACTCGCCGTAGCCGTATTCCTCAAGCAGCGCGTGTTCGTGGGCGATGTGGTGATCGACCAGCGCCACCAAATCGTCGAGCACCGCGCCGACCTCGGCCTCGGGTGCCCCCGCCGCGGCGACCTCGTCCAAAAGGTTCACCAGGGCGACCATCTCCTGATGCTCGACGTCCAATTCCTTGACGCCGAAGTTCAGGGCCTCGTCCCAGTCGATGGGGCTCGCCACCGCGGTCATGCTCGCACCGTCAAGGGTCAGCCGAACAGGGCGTCGATCTCGGACTGCGAGATGCCCTTGTTCTCGAGCTGCGGGCCGTTGAGCAGCTTCTGCTCCTCGTCCTTGTGGTTGTGGTGATCGCCGCCGCCCAAGGAATGGGTCATCTCGACGAAGGCGTCGGCGCCCCAGATGTTGACCATCGCGTTGATGCGGTCTTCCACGTATTTCAGCGTGTTGACGATCTTGGTGATCCGCTGGCCGGTGATGTCTTGGAAGTTGCAGGCTTCGAAGATGGTGACGACGTGCTCGCGGATCTCGTCGGTCTGGTGACGGATGAAGGTGTCCTTGATATGGGCCTGGATGGTGCCCGTCAGGATGTCGATCTTTTCCGAGGATTCCAGGATGTCCTGGGTGGCCCGCTCGGTCGAGTTGACGATGGCGTCCAGTTCGAAGGTCACCGCGACCAGACGGTCCTCGTCGCTGTCATAGGGACGCAGCGCGGCGATCTCGTGCTTGGTCTGTTCGATGCAGACGGCGAGCGCGCGCAGCTCGGTCTTCAGCATGTTCACTTCGGCTTTTTGGCGCTCGAGATTGGCGGCGGCGCGGGCCGCCTCCTCGTCCTCGGCCTCGGGCGCGGGCAGATCGGGACGCAGGAACCGTTCAAGGGCGCGCATCTCCGAGCGCAGACCCTCGATGGCGGCCAGCACCTCGGCGTTGCCCGGCGCCGGGCCGGACATCGCGGCCTCGCCGCCCGCCCGCTGGCGCATACGCTGCAGTTCAGCGGTGAAGACTCGTTTGGTGCTCATGCGACGGCCCCGACCCCCTACGAGAGCCCCGCCCCTGGGCGTCTCGTTCCATGTTTTTCAAATACACCAAATGCGCAATTGGCGGCAAGGGGCGGGTACTTTTTTGTGTGAAAGCGGTGTAAACTCCGCGGGCTGTGATCACTTGGGAGCGCCCGCGAGGTGAGCGATTCGAAGGCGGTGAAGGCGGCCCGTCGCGCCGACGATACCTTGTGCGAGGCGCTCGACGCGCTGGACTATGGTATCGCGGTCCTGGACGGCGAAGGCCGGCTGGTCACCGCCAACCTTCGGTTTCATCGGCTGTGTCCCGAACTGGTGCCCCATCTCGAACCGGGCCGCGATCTGGCCGCGTCGATCGAGCGGGCGTTGGCCGATGGTTTCATTCCCCCCGAGATGCGACGCCTTTCCGAAGACGGCGCCTCGCTCGAATTCCGCGATTGCTTGATCCGGCGCAGCCGCACGGCCGGCGGCGGCTCGATCGTCACGGTCACCGACCAGACCGATTTCAAGCGCAGCACCGCCGCCGCCGAGGGCAGCGAGCGCCGCGCCCTGTTGGCCGAGCGCCAACTGGCCGACGCCATCGCCGGCATCTCGGAAGCCTTCGTGCTGTACGACTCGGACGACCGAATGGTGCTGTGCAACGAACGCTACCGCGAGGTGATGGCCGGGGTCGCCGACCTGATCGTTCCCGGCGTGAGCTTCGAATCGCTGGTCCGCGCCACGGTCGAGCGCGGCCTGATTCCCGAAGCGCTCGAGGCCCCCGAACGGTGGCTGGACCACCGGCTGGCGGAACATCGCGACCCGGCCGGCGTGCGCGAGATCGAGCTGTCGTCCGGCCGCTGGACCCAGGTGCGCGAGTCGCGCACCGCCGATGGCGGCCATGTCGCGATCCTGACCGACATCACGGCGCAGAAGCGGGCGGCGCGCGCCCTGGCCGAAAGCGAATCGCGCTATCGTCGGCTGTTCGATCTGGCGCCCGATCTGGTCTGCGTGCTGGAGCGCGGCCTGATCGCCTTCGTCAACATCGCCGGCTGCGGCGTGCTGGGGGCGATGCGCGAGACCATCGTCGGCCGTCCGATCGTCCAGTTCATCCATCCCGACTACCGGCCGGTCGCCGAGGATCTGGCGGTGCTCGCCTCGGATCACGGCTGGGTGCCGATCAAGATGGTGCGCGTCACCGGCGGGGTGCTCGACGTCGAGGTGCGGACGGCGCCCCTCGATCACGAGGGCCGCGACGCGCTGATGCTGGTGGCGCGCGACGTCACCGAGTTGAAGCGTTCGGCCGAGGCGGTGCTGTCGCGCGAGCAGCGCCTGCGCGGCATCATGCACACGGTGCTCGACGCGATCGTCTCGATCGACGAGAAGGGCCTGATCCACGATTTCAACCCGGCCGCCGAGCGGGTGTTCGGGTACTCCGCCGCCGAGGTGGTGGGGCGCAACGTCTCGATGTTGATGCCCGAGCCCTACCGCGCCGCGCATGACGGCTATCTGGACGGCTATATCGCCGGGCGCCCGCCGCGGGTGATCGGCATCGGCCGCGAAGTGGCGGGGGTGCGCAAGGACGGCGCGGTGTTCCCGCTGGAGCTGGCGGTCAGCGAGATGATTCTGGCCGGGCGGCGCCTGTTCATCGGCGTGCTGCGCGACATCACCGAGCGCAAGGCGGCCGAAGAGGCGCTGCGCGCCAGCGAAGAGCGCTATGCCGCGGCGATGGCCGGCACCAACGAGGGCATGTGGGACTGGGACATCGCCGGCAACCGGGTCCACGTCTCGCCCCGACTGGCCGACGTTCTGGGGCTGGACGACCTGTCCGTCACCACGCCCGAGGACTGGCTGGACCGCGTGGCGCCCGAGGATCGCGCCCAGTACCGCGCCGCGCTGGTCGCCCATCTGCGGGGCGAGGCGGAATTCTTCACGCTTGATTACCGGGTGCGGCGCGCCGACGGTCTGCGCTGGGTGCGCCATCGCGGCTTGGCCTTGCGCGACGATTCGGGGCGCGCCTACCGCATGGCCGGCTCGGTCGGCGACGTCCAATCCCAGAAGGAGGCCGAGGCGGCGTTGCGCGAAGCCAAGGAGCAGGCCGAATGGGCCAATCGCGCCAAATCCGAGTTCCTGGCCAATATGGGCCACGAATTGCGCACGCCGCTGAACGCGATCATCGGCTTTTCCGAGGTCATCCAAAAAGAGATGTTCGGCCCGGTGGCGACCCCCCAATACGTCTCCTATGCCGGCAACATCAACGATTCCGGCCGCCATCTGCTCGACGTCATCAACGACATCCTGGACGTCTCGCGCATCGAGGCGGGCAAGCTGGCGCTCAAGCCCGAGCCGGTCGCCCTGATGCGGGTGATCGAATCGACGCTGCGTCTGGTGGCGCGGCGCACCGAGCAGGCCCAACTCGCGCTCGACGTCGACCTGCCGCCCACCCTGCCGACCATCGAGGGCGAGCCGCGGCGGCTCAAGCAGGTGCTGCTCAATCTGGCGTCCAACGCGGTGAAGTTCACGCCCGAGGGCGGACGGGTGACGTTTTCGGCGCGCAACGAGGCGGATGGCGGGGTGACGATGATCGTCGCCGACACCGGCATCGGCATCGCGGCCGAGGACATCCCCAAGGCGATGACCCCGTTCTCGCAGGTCGACAGCCGGCTGGCGCGCAAATACGAGGGCACCGGGCTGGGCCTGCCGCTCGCCAAGGCCTTCGTCGAACTGCATGGCGGCACGCTCGAACTGGAAAGCCGGCCGGGGGTGGGCACCACCGTCACCGTGCGATTGCCCGCCTCGTGCGTGCTGGCGGGCGAGACGGGTTGAAACCGCCGGTTCGGCGCCTCACCCTTTGCCAAAGGGTTCGGTGATGGTCGGCCGCTTCAGGATCGCCACGTTCAACATGGAGAATTTGGAGGACCGGCCGCGCGACGGCGCCGCCGGCCTCGACGACCGCTTGGCCGTGCTGCGGCCCCAATTCGAACGCATGCGGGCCGACGTGCTGTGCCTGCAAGAGGTGGGGGGAAGCGCGGAACGCCGGCACGGCCCGCGCCAATTGCGCGCCCTCGACCGCTTGCTGGCCGGCACCCCCTACGAGGGCCATCACCGCGTCGTCAGCCTGAACCGCCAGGGCGTGCGCCACTCCGACCACCACAATCTGGTGATCCTCAGCCGCTTTCCGGTCTTGTCGCACGCCCAAGTGTGGCACGACCTGGTCGAGCCACC
The DNA here is from genome assembly GCA_015232485.1 of Alphaproteobacteria bacterium. GTDB lineage: Bacteria > Pseudomonadota > Alphaproteobacteria > Rhodospirillales > Magnetospirillaceae > JADFZP01. Next base: position 617 of record JADFZP010000064.1, on the reverse strand, counting down.
CCTTCACCGGCCCAAGGGCGAGGCGCGCGAGGTGACCTGGGATCGCCCGCTGCTGCACGCCCGGCTCGATCTGGGCGGGGAGCGGGCGCTGCATGTCCTATGCCTGCATCTCCGCGCCCCGCGCGCCGCCCATCTCGACGGGCAAAAGGACCACGGCGTCTGGAAAAGCGTGTCGGGCTGGGCCGAGGGCTTCACCCTGGCCGCCTTCAAACGCGCCGGCCAAGCCCTCGAGGCGAGGCTGGTGGTCGACCAAATCTTCGACGAGGACCCCGGCGCCCTGATCGCGGTGTGCGGCGACTTCAACGCCTCCGACCACGAAACCCCGACCCGCACCATCCGCGGCGACGAGGAGGACACCGGCAACGGCCACCTCGCGGCCCGCGTGCTGGTGCCGCTCGACCGCTCGATCAGCGAATCGCAACGCTTCTCGGCGATCCATCACGGCCGGCGCATCATGCTCGACCACATCCTGGTCTCGCGCCCGCTGCTCGGCTGGTTCCGCGCCGCCGAAATCCACAACGAGGCGCTGGGCGACGAACTCGTCTCGCCCGCCCTGGTGCGCGGCGCCCCCGACAGCTTTCACGCCCCGATGGTGGCGGAGTTCGAGGGGGTGTGAG
>JADFZP010000063.1 GCA_015232485.1 Alphaproteobacteria bacterium | reverse complement strand
ACGCTGACGCCCAAGGAAGCCCTGCGCCTGTGCGCGCTGGGGGCGGTGGCCGAGCGGCCGATGCGCTATAGCGACTTGGCCGGCTTCGTGCGTCATCTGACCAGCCGGATCATCGGGCCGTCGCTCGATTTGATGGGCACCTCGATCGAATTGCTGCGCTACGAGGGTCTGGTCGAGGCCATCGAGGGCAGCGGCATGGAGGACGACGCGCTGCTGGCGCTGACCGACGCCGGCCGGCGCGAGATGGGTTCGCTGCTGACCGCGCGGCTGCGCCCGGCGACCGATCTCAGCAAGCTGGTGATCGCGCTGAAATTCCGCTTCCTGCATCTGCTCGACACCCTTGAGCGCGCCAACCAGTCCGATCTGCTGATCGAATCCTGCGAGACCGAGTTGAACCGCCTGCTCGACCTGCGCCAGACGGTCGCCGAGGGCGGGCATCACCTGCTGGAATGGCTGGACCACGACATCGGCCAGTTGGAAAACCGCCTGGAGTGGCTGGAAGAGTTCCGCGAACGGCTGTGACGGGCGACTCGATCGGCCCCGTCGCCGACATCTACGCCGCCATGCTGGCCGAGCACGGCCCGACTCCGCTGGGGGTCGGCTGGAACGACTGGGCGCGCCAGCGACTGTCCTTTGAAACGCTGTGCGCGGTCATTCCGCCCGACGCCACGGGGCAGACGATCAACGATCTCGGCTGCGGCTATGGCGCGCTGTTCGACTTCCTGGCCCCGCTTCCGGCCCTGGAGGGCGGGCTTTACTACGGCTGGGACGCGGCGCCGGCCATGATCGAGGCGGCCAAGGCGCGAATCGCCGATCCGCGGGTCAATTTCGCGGTGGCCCGCCAGCCGCTGGCCGGGGCGGATTGGTCGTTCGCCTCGGGGATTTGGAACATCAAGCTCGACGCCCCGACCGCCGACTGGGAGAGGGTCATCGCCGAGGGCATGCGGGCGCTGGCCTTCGCGTCGCGGCGCGGCTACGCCTTCAACATGTTGAGCACCCGCGGCCCGGCGCGGGAAGAGGAGATCCACCTGGGCGATCCGGCGCGCTGGCTGGCCTTTTGCCGCGACAACCTGCCCGGCAGGCCCGAACTGGTCGAGGATTACGGCCTACCCGAATTCACCATTCGGGTAAGGCTGCCCTGACCGTTCGGCCTCTCGGGCTAGTCCGGGTGGCCCCCTTCCTCCCCGAGCGGCCGGGCCTTACCATGACCTCAAAACCCGGGAGGAACCATGGAAGATCTCGAACCCATCGCCCCCTTCGCCCGCATGCTGGGCGTCCACCGCCCCGCCGCCCTGCACCGCCTGGACAGCCTGTTCCGCGCGGCCAGCGACCGGTCGGGCGTCGCCGTGATGGCGGCGATGGCGGTGCCCGATAGCGCGCTCGACCACGTCCTGCGCACCCTGCGGGCCTATTCCGAGGCCTCGTGCGTGGTCGAGGCGCAGCTTCGCTACAATGTCTGGATCGCGGTGGCCAGCGACGATTCCGAGCGCGTCCGCATGGTGCTGTCCGAGATCGCCGCCTTCACCGGCTTGGCCGTGCTGCATGTGCCGCTCGACGAAATCGAGGGCGGGCCGCGGGGGCTGTCTTGCCCCACCGAGCGGGGCGCCGCGCTGCACTGACTTGTGCCAATGCGCGTTCGCGGCGTATCCTCTGCGCTTCGGGGGGAGCGTAGAGGGGCTGGCGCGGGGGCATGGGCGAATACGCGGCGGCGATCAATCTTCTGTCGACGCATCATCTGTTCCGTACGCTGGAACCGGCGCTGATTCGACGCATCGCCAATCTGGCGGAGCCCTGCCGCTTGGCCAAGGGCGAGGCCCTGTTCGCCAAGGGCGATGCCGGCGAGGCGCTGTATGGGGTGATCAGCGGCCAGATTCGCATCGGTAGCCGTTCGGCAGGCGGCACCGAGGTGGTGCTCGACGTGATGGGACCGGGCGAGGTGTTCGGCGAGATCGCCCTGCTCGACGGTCTGCCGCGCACCGCCGACGCCGTCGCGGTGCTGCCCTGCGAGTTGATGCTGATCCGCCGCTCGGAGTTCCTGCCGCTGCTCGAAACCGAGCCGGGGCTGGCGCCGCACCTGCTCAAGCTGCTGTGCGAGCGGGTGCGCTGGACCAACGAACTGGTCATGCTGCGCAAGCAGGCCGAACACCGCTTGCAGGATCAGCTCGCCTTCCAGCAGACGCTGATCGACACCATCCCGCACCCGATCTTCTACAAGGACGCCGAGAACCGCTATCTGGGCTGCAACACCGCTTTCGAGCGGGTGGTCGGCGTGTCGCGGCCCAATCTGGTCGGCCGCTCGGCGACCGAGTCGCTGGCCTCCTTCGACGCCCCGCTCGACGAGGCGGGGGTCCAGGTGTTCGACGCGCCGGTCACCTATGCCGATGGCGGCGTCCATCAGATCAATTTCAACCAAGCCGTCTTCCGCGGGACGGGCGGCGAGATCGGCGGCGTCGTCGTGGTGATGGTCGACATCTCGGACCGCAAGACGCTCGAGGACGAACTGCGCGAGGCCACCGCCACGGCGGTGGCGGCCAGCGGCGCCAAGTCGGAATTCCTGGCGGTGATGAGCCACGAGATCCGCACGCCGATGAACGGCATCCTGGGCATGACGCGGCTGCTGCTGGACACCCGGCTCGACCGCACCCAGCGCGACTGGGCCGAGACGGTGCATTATTCCGGCGAGGCGCTGCTGACCATCCTCAACGACATCCTCGATTTCTCGAAGCTCGAGGCCGGCCGCCTGGAATTCGAGCGGGTCGATTTCGACCTCGAGCGGGTGTTGTCCTCGGTGGTTTCGCTGATGAGTTCGCGCGCCGAGGAAAAGGCCATTTCGCTTGAATGGCGGATGGATGCGCGGGTGCCCCGCTGCCTGGCCGGCGATGTCGGCGGATTGCGCCAGGTGCTGCTCAATCTGGTCGGCAACGCCATCAAATTCACCGAGACCGGGGGGGTGACGATCCACGCCGACCCCGACGAATCGGGCGTGCGATTCGCGATCGAGGACACCGGCATCGGCATCGCGGCCGAGGCCCAGGCGCGGCTGTTCCAGTCGTTCACCCAGGCCGATTCGTCGATCTCGCGGCGCTTCGGCGGCACCGGGCTGGGGCTGGCGATCTGCCGCAAGCTGGTCGAGTTGCAGGGTGGCGGCCTGGGCGTCGACAGCGAGCCGGGCCGGGGCAGCACCTTTTGGTTCACGCTGCCGCTGGAGTCGGGCGCCGAGCCGGCCGAGCCCGAGGCTGCGCCCGACGTTGCGGCCGACGCGCCGGCCGCGCTGACCATCCTGCTCGCCGAGGACAATCCCGTGAACCAGAAGGTGGCGCTGGGCATCCTGGCCCGCCACGGCCACCGCGTGACGGTGGTCGGCGATGGCGCCCAGGCGGTCGAGGCGGCGCGACTTGGGCGCTTCGACGTGGTGCTGATGGATGTGCAAATGCCGGTCATGGACGGGCTGGACGCCACCCGCGCCATCCGAGCGTTGCCCGGCGCGGCGGGCCGCGTGCCGATCGTGGCGATGACCGCCAACGCCTTCCAGGGCGACGACGAGCGCTGCCGGGCCGCCGGGATGAACGACTACGTTTCCAAGCCGGTCAGCCCCGATCGGCTGTTCGCGGTGCTGGCCCGTCAGGTGGCCGGCGAGCGGTCCGTCGAGCCGGCGCCCGAGGCGGTCGACCAAACCACCCTCGACACGCTGATCGAGGAGATGGGCGAGGGGGATGTCGCGGAACTGCTGGCCATGTACCGCGCCGACGCCTCCGAGCGTTGCCGCCACATCCTTGCGCTGAAGGGGCGGGGGCAGCCCCGGGCGGTGGCGGGACAGGCCCACGACCTCAAATCCACCTCGGGCAATTTCGGGTTCCGCGCCATGTTCGAACTGGCCGAGGCGATCGAGCGCGCCGCCCGCGAAGGCCGCTCGGACGATGCCGACGGGCTGATCGAAGCACTGCCGGCCCGCCGCGACGAACTGTTCGGATTCATCGATCGGCGTTTCCCGAATCCATGAGTCTTCGCACCTGCAATATGCGCTTTCGATAAAGTCCGTTAGCCCGGATGGGCAAGAATCACTTGGCAAGCCGCTGCCAAGATTGGTATTGCATGTGACCTTTGGCCAATTCGCCCTGCACGCCGGGCTTGGATCAGAACGGATATGAACGGATTACCGCCGAGACAGGGACTCTACGATCCTCGCAACGAGCACGACGCCTGTGGTGTCGGCTTCGTCGTCGACATCAAGAACCGCAAGAGCCACGACATCGTGCGGCAAGGCCTGCAGATCCTGCTGAACCTGGATCATCGCGGCGCCGTGGGGGCCGACCCGTTGATGGGTGACGGCGCCGGCTGCTTGATTCAGGTGCCGGACGCGCTGCTGCGCGACGAGTGCGCCAAGGCGGGCGTGACCTTGCCCGCCATGGGCGACTACGGCGTGGGCATGCTGTTCCTGCCGCGCGAGCCCGCGGCGCGCGCCGCCTGCGAGAAGGTGGTCGAGGCGACGGTGGCCGAGGAAGGCCATACGGTGCTCGGCTGGCGCGACGTGCCCACCGACAACGCCGGGCTGGGCGAAGGCGTCAAAGCCTGCGAGCCGACGATGCGCCAGGTGTTCGTGCGCCGCGCCGAATCGTGCAAGGCGGGCGACGATTTCGAGGTCGCGCTGTTCGTCATCCACAAGGCGGCGCAGCACCGCTGCCGCGCCCTTGATCTGCCGGGCGTCAAGGCGTTCTACGTCTCGTCCTTCTCGTCGCGCACCGTGACCTACAAGGGCATGCTGCTGGCCGGTCAGGTCGGCGCCTATTGGGGCGATCTTCGCGACGAGCGCTGCCAGTCGGCCCTGGCCCTGGTGCATCAGCGCTTCTCGACCAACACCTTCCCGTCGTGGGAGCTTGCCCACCCCTTCCGCATGATCTGCCACAACGGCGAGATCAACACGATGCAGGGGAACGTCAACTGGATGGCGGCCCGCCGCCACGCCATGAAGTCGAAGTCGCTGGGCGACGATCTCGACAAGCTGTGGCCGCTGATCCCCTCGGGGCAGTCGGATTCGGCCTGCTTCGACAACGCGCTGGAACTTTTGGTGCGCGGCGGCTATCCGCTGGCCCACGCGATGATGCTGCTGATCCCCGAGGCGTGGGCCGACAACCCGCTGATGGACCCCGACCGGCGCGCCTTCTACGAATATTACGCCGCGTTGATGGAGCCGTGGGACGGCCCCGCCGCCGTGTGCTTCACCGATGGCCGCCAGATCGGCGCGACGCTCGACCGTAACGGCCTGCGTCCGGCGCGCTATCTCATCACCACCGACGATCGCGTGGTGATGGCCTCGGAAATGGGCGTGCTGCCCATCCCCGAGGAGAACATCGTCAAGAAGTGGCGCCTGCAACCGGGCAAGATGCTGCTGATCGACCTTGAGAAGGGTCGCATCGTCGGCGACGAGGAACTGAAGGCGCAACTCGCCTCGGCCAAGCCCTATCAGCGCTGGCTGGACGGCACCCAAATCCACCTCGACGCCCTGCCGGCCGAGGTGGCGCCGATGGCGCCGGGCGGCGAGCTGCTGCTCGACCGTCAGCAAAGCTTTGGCTGGACGCAAGAGGATCTGAAGTTCTTCCTCGAGCCGATGGCCGTCTCGGGCCAGGACCCGGTGGGCTCGATGGGCAACGACGCGGCGCTGGCCGTGCTGTCCAAGCGGCCCCGCCTGCTTTACGACTATTTCAAGCAGCGCTTCGCCCAGGTCACCAATCCGCCGATCGATCCGATTCGCGAGGAGTTGGTGATGTCGCTGGTCTCGCTGATCGGGCCCCGGCCCAATCTGCTCGGCCCCGACGACGCGGTGCGCCACAAGCGGCTCGAGGTCAAGCAGCCGATCCTCACCAACACCGATTTGCAGAAGATCCGCCGGATCGAGAACCACGTCGACCGCGCCTTCCGCACCCGCACGCTGGACATCTGCTACCCGGTCGCGCAAGGGCCGGACGGCATGAAGGCGGCGCTGGACGGTTTGTGTCAGGCGGCCCAGCGGGCCGTCGAGGAAGGCTACAACATCCTGATCCTGTCGGATCGCGCGGTGGACGCCGCGAACGTGGCCATTCCGGCGTTGCTCGCCACCTCGGCGGTGCATCAGTTCCTGGTCAAGAAGGGCCTGCGCACCGCCACGGGTCTGGTCGTCGAGACCGGCGAGGCGCGCGAGGTCCATCACTTCTGCCTGCTGGCCGGTTACGGCGCCGAGGCGATCAATCCCTGGCTGGCCTTCGACACGCTGGCCCATACCGAGTTCCCGGCCGGCCTGTCGCGCGACGAGGCCGAGCACCGCTACGTCAAGGCGGTCGCCAAGGGCGTGCTCAAGGTGATGTCCAAGATGGGCATCTCGACCTACCAGTCCTATTGCGGCGCGCAGATCTTCGACGCCATCGGCCTGTCCACCGAATTCGTCGACCGTTACTTCGACGGCACGCCGACGGCGGTCGAGGGCCTGGGCTTGGCCCAGGTGGCCGAGGAGACGGTGATCCGTCATGCCGAGGCGTGGGGCGGTTCGCCGCTTTATCGCGACGCGCTCGACGTCGGCGGCCATTTCGCATGGCGCGTGCGCGGCGAGGAGCACGCCTGGACGCCCGAGAACATCGGCTTGATGCAGCATGCGGTGCGTCACGGCGACCGCGACACGTTCCGCGCCTTCTCGAAGACCATCGACGAGCAGGCCGAGCGCCAGTTCACCCTGCGCGGCCTGTTCGAGCTGAAATCGGCCGAGACGCCGGTGCCGCTCGACGAGGTCGAATCGGTCGACAACATCCTGAAGCGGTTCGCCACCGGCGCCATGTCGTTCGGCTCGATCTCGTTCGAGGCGCATTCGACGCTGGCCATCGCCATGAACCGCATCGGCGGACGCTCGAATTCCGGCGAGGGCGGCGAGGAGCCCGAGCGCTTCGTGCCGCTGCCCAACGGCGATTCGATGGTGTCGCGCATCAAGCAGGTGGCCTCGGGCCGCTTCGGCGTGACCACCGAGTATCTGGTCAACGCCACCGACATCCAGATCAAGATGGCCCAGGGCGCCAAGCCCGGCGAGGGTGGCCAGCTTCCCGGCCACAAGGTCGACCGCACCATCGCGCGGGTCCGCCACTCGACCCCCGGCGTCGGCCTGATCTCGCCACCACCCCATCACGACATCTATTCGATCGAGGATCTGGCGCAGCTCATCTTCGACTTGAAGAACGTCAATCCGGCGGCGCGCATTTCGGTCAAGCTGGTCTCCGAGGTGGGCGTCGGCACCGTGGCGGCGGGCGTCGCCAAGGCGCACGCCGATCACGTCACCATCTCGGGCTTCGACGGCGGCACCGGCGCCAGCCCGCTGACCTCGATCAAGCACGCCGGCAGCCCGTGGGAAATCGGCTTGGCCGAGACCCATCAGACGCTGGTGCTCAATCGCCTGCGCGGCCGCATCGCGGTGCAGGTCGACGGCGGGTTGCGCACCGGCCGCGACGTGGTGATCGGGGCGCTGCTTGGCGCCGACGAGTTCGGCTTCGCCACGGCGGCGCTGATCGCCGAGGGCTGCATCATGATGCGCAAGTGCCACCTGAACACCTGCCCGGTGGGCGTGGCGACCCAAGACCCCGAACTGCGCAAGAAGTTCCCCGGCAAGCCCGAGCACGTCATCAACTTCTTCCGCTTCATCGCCGAGGATGTGCGCGAGCACATGGCGCGGATGGGCTTCCGCACCTTCGACGAGATGATCGGCCGTTCCGACCGCCTGGACATGAGCCGGGCCATCGCCCATTGGAAATCGGGCGGGCTGGACTTCTCGCGCGTGCTGCACAAGCCGCTGCCCGGTCCGGGCGTCGCCATCCGCAATTGCGAGGCGCAGGAGCACGGCCTGGACTCGGCGCTTGATCGCGAGTTGATCGAAAAGGCCGCGCCGGCCCTGGCCGACGGCTCTCCGGTGGTGATCTCCGCCCGGGTGCGCAACGTCAATCGCACGGTCGGCGCGATGCTGTCGGGCGAGGTGGCCAAGCGCTACGGACACAAGGGCCTGCCCGACGACACCATCGCCATCCGCCTGGACGGCACGGCGGGACAAAGCTTCGGCGCCTTCCTGTCGCGCGGCGTCAGCCTGGAACTGGCTGGCGAGGCCAACGACTATGTCGGCAAGGGCCTGTCCGGCGGCCGGGTGGTCATCCACCCGCCGCCCGACAGCCCGATCAAGGCCGAAGACAACATCATCGTCGGCAACACGGTGCTGTACGGCGCCATCGCGGGCGAATGCTACTTCCGGGGCGTGGCCGGCGAACGCTTCGCGGTGCGCAACTCGGGCGCCGTCGCGGTGGTCGAGGGCGTGGGCGACCACGGCTGCGAATACATGACCGGCGGCGTGGTGGTGGTGCTGGGTCCGACGGGGCGCAACTTCGCGGCCGGCATGTCGGGCGGCGTCGCCTATGTGCTGGACGAGAAGGGCGATTTCGAACTGCGCTGCAATCTGGCGATGGTCGATCTCCAGCCGATCGCCGACGAGGCGGACAAGCTGGAGGAGCGCGATCACCAGGGTGGCGATCTCGAATTCCACGGTCTGGTCGACGTGATGCGCGACATGACCCGCTTCGACGCGGTGCGGCTGCGCTTCCTGATCGAGAACCATCTGCACTACACCGACAGCGCCCGCGCCCGCGCCATCCTGGACAATTGGGAAGCCCATCTCCCCAAATTCGTCAAGGTGATGCCGGTGGAATACCGCCGCGCCCTGCAAGAGCTGCAAATGCAGCGCAAGGTCGACTTGGCCGCCGCCAGCCTGGGAGGGAAGTGACCCATGGGCAAGCCCACCGGCTTCATGGAGATCAAACGCGGCAGCCCCGGCTACGCGCCGGTCTCCGATCGCATTCAGCATTGGCGGGAATTCCTGCTGCCGCTGGATTCGCAGGATTGCTCGAAGCAGGGCTCGCGCTGCATGGATTGCGGCACGCCCTATTGCCACAATGGCTGCCCGGTGATGAACATCATCCCGGACTGGAACGATCTGGTCTACAAGGGCCGCTGGAAGGAAGCGCTCGAGGTCTTGCACTCGACCAACAACTTCCCCGAATTCACCGGCCGCGTCTGCCCCGCCCCGTGCGAGGCCGCCTGCACGCTGAATCTGATCGACGAGTCGGTGACCATCAAGCACATCGAATACTCGATCGTCGAGAAGGGCTGGTCCGAGGGCTGGATTCGGCCGCTGGTGCCGCCGCGCCGTTCGGGCAAGCGGGTCGCCGTGGTCGGCTCGGGGCCGGCCGGACTGGCCTGCGCCCAGCAACTGGCGCGCGCCGGCCATGCCGTCACGGTCTATGAGAAGAACGCCCGCGTCGGCGGCCTGCTGCGCTATGGCATCCCCGACTTCAAGCTGGAAAAGTGGGTGATCGATCGCCGCATGGCCCAGCTTCAGGCCGAGGGCGTCGAGTTCAAGGTCAACCGCGGCGTCGGCCGCGACGTGCCGGCGGGCGAACTGCTCGAACGCTTCGACGCCGTGGTGCTGGCCATCGGTTCGGAACATCCGCGCGATCTGCCGGTGGCGGGCCGCGACTTGGCCGGCGTCCACTTCGCCATGGATTTCCTGTCGCGCCAGAACCGCCGGGTCGGCGACGAGCCGCAATCCGGCCCCGATTTGACGGCGCGCGGCAAGCACGTCGTGGTGATCGGCGGCGGCGACACCGGCTCGGACTGCGTCGGCACCTCGATCCGCCAGGGCGCCCTGAAGGTCACCCAGATCGAGATCATGCCGCGCCCGCCCGAGCGAGAGGACAAACTGGCGACTTGGCCGAACTGGCCCCACAAGCTGGTCACCTCGACCTCGCACCAGGAAGGCTGCGAACGCCGCTGGAGCATCGGCACGCGCTCGCTGTCGGGCCGCGACGGCCGCGTGCAGGCGCTGCACGCCACCCAGGTCGACGGCAAGATGCAGCCGATCGCCGGCACCGAATTCGACATCAAGGCCGATCTGGTGCTGCTGGCCATGGGCTTCGTCCATCCGGTGCGCGAGGGCATGCTGGCCGATCTGGGCGTCAAGCTGGATGGCCGCGGCAATGTCGAGGCCAACACGACGACCTATCAAAGCTCGGTCGGCAACGTCTTCGCCTGCGGCGACACCCGGCGCGGCCAGTCCCTGGTGGTCTGGGCGATCCGCGAAGGCCGCCAGACGGCGCGCGCCGTCGACGCCTTCTTGACCGGATCGAGCCAGTTGCCGCGCTGATCGGACGCTACCCCCTCGGACTCCTTTCCCAAACGGCATGGCATAACCATCTGGGTACTTCGAAACCCCACGGCGATGCCGATGGGGAGGGAGGAACGGGATGGGCTGGTTCGAAGCCGTTGCGGAAGCCATACCGTCCATTGTGTGGACGGCCGCGCCGGACGGCTCGGTGGACTACTGCAATCGAACGAGCGCCACCTTCAGCGGCGCGCGGCGCGCCGCGTTGCTGGGCTGGGGCTGGCAGACGGTCGTCCATAGCGAGGACCGGGAGCGTACCCTGAGCAGATGGCGCGACGCCCTGGTGGACGGCGCCATGGAAGACCTCGAGCATCGCCTGCGCCGCCACGACGGCACCTATCGCTGGCACCTGTCGCGGGCCGTCGCCCTGCGGGACGGGGCCGGACGCATCGTCAAATGGGTCGGAACCTCGGTCGACATCCACGCCCGCATGGCGGCCGACCTGGAGGCGTCGCAGGCCCAACTGGACCGCATGGCGGCGCTGGGCTGCCTGTCGGCCGGGTTGGGCCACGACATGGGCAACCTGCTGCTGCCGGCGCGGGTGCGCCTGGACACCATCGAGGCGCGCGGCATTCCCGACTCGATGCGCGACGATTTGCAGGTGATCCGCAAATCGATCGAGTTGCTGCAAAGGCTGACCAACGGGCTGCGGCTGCTGTCGCTCGACCCCGATCAAAACGCGCTGTGCGGCGACAATCTCGATCCGCTGGAATGGTGGGCCGACTCCGAGGCGGTGCTCCGCAACGGCCTGCCGCGCCGCGTCGAATTGGCGCATGACTTCCCCGACAACCCGCCCCGCTTGGCGATCGCCCGCCACCGGCTGACCCAGGTGGTGTTCAATCTGGTGCAGAACGCGGGCGAGGCGATTCGCGAGGGTGGCGCGGGAACCGTGACGGTGCGGCTGTCGGCCGCCGAGCGGGGGCGGGCGCGGCTTTCGGTCGCCGATGATGGGCCGGGCATGTCGCGCGAGGTGATGCGCCACTGCCTGGAGCCCTTCTTCACCACCAAGACCCGCGGCATCTCGACCGGCATGGGGCTCGCCATGGTGGATGGGATGGTGAAGCAGTCGGGCGGTTCGATCGACATCGAATCGGCGCCGGGCCGGGGCACCGTGTTCACGCTGCTGCTGCGCACCGCCGCCGATCCGGCCGCGCGGCGCGACGACCGCACCGCCCATGTCGCCCTGCCGGACGCCCGCATCCGCACCTATGTCGGGGGCGTGCTGCGCGGCATGGGCTACGCGCTGGTCGATGGCGACCGCGAGGGCGCCAATCTTTGGATCACCGACG
>JADFZP010000062.1:3517-11527 GCA_015232485.1 Alphaproteobacteria bacterium | reverse complement strand
ATGGGCGGTGACACGTGGATGCCCGTGTCAAGCACGGGCATGACGGCGAAGGGGCGGTGCTTGGCCGGACTTGATCCGGCCATCCACGCGGCTCCGCGGGAACAGCCTTGGAAACAATGGCATGGGCGGTGACACGTGGATGCCCGTGTCAAGCACGGGCATGACGGCGAAGGGGCGGTGCTTGGCCGGACTTGATCCGGCCATCCACGCGGCTCCGCGGGAACAGCCTTGGAAACAATGGCATGGGCGGTGACACGTGGATGCCCGTGTCAAGCACGGGCATGACGGCGAAGGGACGGTGCCGACTTTTTTGGCTCGCCGGTATCACGCGTCGGGGAGAATGACCGAGAAGGTCGAGCCGACGCCCGGCGTCGAGGCGACGGCGATGCGCCCGCCATGGCGCTCGGCGACCTTGCGGCAGATGGCGAGGCCGATTCCGGTGCCGTCGTACTGGTCGCGTGGGTGGAGGCGCTGAAACACCTGGAAGATGCGTCCAAGATGCTCGGCCGCGATGCCGATGCCGTTGTCGGCGATGTCGATCGTCCAGCACTGGTCGGGGCCGCGCGACGCCGAGACGCGGACCCGCGGCGGGCGGTCCTCGGCGTGGTATTTCAGGGCGTTGCCGATCAGGTTCTGCATCAGGCTGACCATTTGACCGCGGTCGGCGCGCAGCTCGGGCAGCTCGCCCACCTCGATGACGCCGCCGGTTTCCTCGATGCGGGAGGCGAGGTTGCTCAGCGCCTCGGCCACCGCCTCGCCCAGCGGCACCGGCCCGAGTTGGTGCGGCCGGCTGGAGACGCGGGAATATTGCAAGAGATCGCCGATCATCCGCGACATGCGATTGGCGCCGTCGATGGCGAAATCGAAGAACTCGCGCAGTTCGCCGGTCAATTCGCCGCCCATCCGGCGCTCGATCAGCTTGAGATAGCTGCCGATCATGCGCAGCGGCTCTTGCAGATCGTGCGAGGCGGCATAGGCGAACTCGCGGAGATCGGCGTTCGAGCGTTCCAACTCGGCGGTGCGGGCGGCGACCTGGATTTCCAGCGCCGTCTGGTGGTCCGCCAAGGCGCGCTCGGCGGCGCGGCGCTCGGTGACGTCGTCCATCATGACGACATAGCCGGCCAATTTGTGGCTGACATCGGCCAACTGGTCGATCCGGATGTCGAACATGCGGTCACCATGCGCGGTGGCGAAATGGCGCTCGGCCCGCAGCGGTCGCCGCCCTTCCGCGCGCAGCAGATCGCCCAGGGCGCCCAGCACGGTGTCGAGCAGCGGATGTTCGTGGTGGCCGTAATAGCGGCCGCCCGATCCCACGCCCGGCAGAAACAGCGCCGCCGCCGCCTGGTTCAGCGTATCGAAGCCCGACTCGCGATCAAGGAACAGAACCGGCGACGGCAGGCTTTCGAACACCGTCAGGAACTTGTTCTTCTCGTTGGCCAAGGTTCGATTGGTGTCGGCCAGTTCGTGGATCTGGCGCTCGGGCGCGATGCCGGCCCATTCGGTCGCGAAGGCGATCTCGATGCGGTCGAAGACGCGGCCGACGAAGCGGCCGACCGTCACCGGGTCCTCGAACTCGGAGCGCTCCTGCACGAATTCCTGATAGGTCTGGCGGTAGTATTTGAACAGCCCGAGAAACATCGCCAAGCTGACGCCCCGCTTGCGATGCTTGCGGGCTTCATCGATGCCGAACAGGCACGCCTCGTCATTGGCGAAGCTCTCGTCGGGGCCGAATTCGGGCGAAACGCCAGCCGTGCGGGCGTCGATGGCGAGGATGCTTTGGGTCAGCCCGACGATCGACAGCCGCCAAGCCTCGGCCAGGGTCGAGGTGTAGCGGGTATAGCCTTGACACTCGGCCCAGACCAGGATGCGCGCCATCAGCGCGCCTTCCGCCGCCGGAAGCAATTCGGCGAGGAGACGGCGGTCGTGCTCGGTCAGGCGATCGGGCGCCGAGATGGTCATGAAATCATAGTCGCACAGACTATGTCGGCGCGGCAGGGAAAACGGGACTAATCCACCGCAAGTATGACATGCGAGGCCTTGAACATGGCGCAGGCCGGCGCGCCGACCGCCAACTCCATCCGATCGGCGCTGTCGCGCGTGACCAGGGCGGCGATGGTCTTTCCGTTGCCCAGATCGAGCACGATTTCCGAGTTGATCGGGCCATCCTCGCGCCGGGACACCGTGCCGACCAGGCGGTTGCGCGCCGAAACGCGCGGCGGCTCGGCGCCCGGCGCCAGCAGGATGAACGAGGATTTGACCAGGGCGACGGCTTCGCGCCCGATCTCGATGCCCAGGGTTTCAAGGCTGTCGGCCGTCACCACGGCGGCGAGCTGGGCGGTGTCGGACAGGCGCATGACCACCTCGGCGGTGACCGGGCCGCGCTTGATCTCGGTGACCACGCAGCGGAAGGCGTTGCGGGCGCTGGTCTTCATTCCAAGACTCCAGATCAGGGCCAAAGGATCGAACGCGCCGCCTGGAAGGGCGTTCATGGCGCGCGCCAGCCTGGCCTCCAGCAGGCGGAAGGCTTTGATCAGCGCCTTGCCGTCCTCGGTGACCACCGCGCCGCCGCCTTGCGCGCCGCCCGCCTGGGCGCGGATCACCGGGCGGGGCAGCAGATTGTCGACCGCGTTCAAGGCGTCCCAGGCCGCCTTGTAGCTGAGGCCGACCGCCTTGGCCGCCTTGGTGATGCTGCCATGGCGATCGACCGCTTCCAGCAGATCGATGCGGTCGCGTCCGACCAGCGGGCGGCCGCCGCGGCGCAGGGCCAGCATCGCGTCGACCTTGGGGTCGGGTTCGGTCATCACGGGCTCCTGTTGAGCAGCGCCACGCTCTTGACCTGGGCGTAGACGGCGTCGCCGACCGCCAGCCCCAGGGCGTCCCACGAGCGTCGGGTGATGCGGGCGAGCAGGCGTTCTCCCCGACCCTCGCGGCCCAGGCCGAGCACGACCTCGATCATCACGCCGTCGCGGGGGCCGCTGCCGTCGATGCGCGCCGGAAGGCAGTTCAGGATGCTGCTCTCGCGCGGCGGCTGGCGGGTCAGGCTGACATCGGCGGCGGCGATGCGGGCGCGGCGCGGCGTGCCCGCCTCGCCCAAGCGGCCGGGCACCACCAGCACGCCGCCATCGAAGGCCAGCGTGGTCAAGCCATAGTCGGGATCGTGGTCGGTCACCGTGGCGTGGAGGACCACGCCGGCCTCGGGCAGGCGGGCCAGCGGCAAGGCGGGATCGGCCTGGAGTTGCTCGAGCGGTCCGGCCGCGATCACCCTGCCCTGGTCCAGCAACACCAGATGATCGGCCAGGCGCTCGACCTCGGCGACGTCGTGGCTGACATAGAGGACCGGGATCGACAACCCGTGCAGCGCCTCGAGATAGGGCAGGATCTCGTCCTTGCTGAAACGGTCAAGCGCCGACAGCGGCTCGTCCATCAGCAGCAGGCCGGGCCGCGACAACAGCGCCCGGCCGATCGCCACGCGCTGGCGCTCGCCGCCCGACAGGCGCAGGGGAGAACGGTCGAGCAGCGGTTCAAGCCCCAGCAGCGCCACCACCTCGTCGAACCGCACCACTTCGGCGGCGCCCTGGCGGGCGGCGCGGCTTTGGCCGTAGGTCAGGTTGGCGCGCACCGAAAGGTGGGGAAACAGGCTGGCGTCCTGGAACACGAAGCCGATCGGCCGGGCGTGGGTGGGTTGCGAGCGTCGGCCGTCCTGCCAGACCGCGCCGCCGACCGTCAGATGGCCGTCGGGCAGGTGCTGCAAGCCGGCGACGCAGCGCAGCACCGTCGTCTTGCCGCAGCCCGAGGGGCCGAACAGCGCGGTGACGCCGCGAGCCGGCGCCTCGAAGGCGACGTCCAGCGCGAACCGCCCCACCGTGCCGCGAAAACGCGCCGATATTCCGGTCATGCGCGGGCGCGCCCCATGCGCCGCTCCAGCGTCATCATGATCAGGATCACCGTGAACGAGAAGACCAGCATGCCGCCGGCCAGGACGTGCGCGCGTTCCCACTCCAGCGCCTCGACATGGTCGAAGATGGCGACCGACAGCACCTTGGTCTCGCCGGGGATGTTGCCGCCGATCATCAACACCACGCCGAACTCGCCGACCGTGTGGGCGAAGGCGAGCACCGCGCCGGTCAGGAATCCCGGCCGGGCGAGCGGCAAGGCGACGGTCAGGAAGGCGTCGAGCGGCGAGGCGCGCAAGGTCGCCGCCACCTCGAGCGGCCGGTCGCCGATCGCCTGGAAGGCGTTGCGGATCGGCTGGATGACGAAGGGCATCGAGTACAGCACCGAGCCGATCACCAAGCCGCTGAAGGTGAAGGCCAGCGAGCGCTCGCCCCACAGCCCGGCCAGCCAGCCCCCCGGCCCGTATGGCCCGAGCGCCAGCAGCAGATAAAAGCCCAGCACGGTGGGCGGCAGGACCAGCGGCAAAGCCACCACGGCCGCCACCCCCTCCTTCCACCACGCCGTCGAGCGCGCCAGCCACCACGCGATCGGCGTGCCGATGATCAGCAAGATCACCGTGGTGACGGCGGCCAGCTTCAGCGTCAGCCAGATGGGCTGCCAGTCCACCATTCAGCCCTCCACGCCGACGCCATAGCCGAATCGCCCGATGATCGCTTGCGCCTCGGGGCCTTTCAGGAAATCGACGAAGGCCCGCGCCACCGGATCGGCCGCCCCCTTGGCGAGCAGCACCGCGTCTTGGCGGATCGGCGCGTGCAGCGCGGCCGGCACGATCCAACGGGTTCCCTCGGGCTTGGTGGCGACCTGCGACAGGGCGACGAAGCCGATCTCGGCGTTGCCGGTTTCGACGAATTGCATCGTCTGGGCGATGTTGGCGCCCCGCACGATCTTCGGCGCCAGCGCCTCCCACACGCCCAGCCCCTTCATGACCTCGACCGCCGCCGCGCCATAGGGCGCGACCTTGGGATTGGCGATGGCGATCTTCTCGAATTTTCCGGCCCTCAGCGCCGCTTCGCCCGCCACCACGCCGGGGGTGCGGCTCCACACCGCCAGCCGGCCGAAGGCATAGGGGAACGCGCCGCCACGCACCGCCCAGCCTTCGTCGACCGCCCGTCGTGGCGTCTCGTCGTCGGCGGCCAGGAACACGGTGAAGGGCGCGTCCTGGGTGATCTGGGCGAAGAACTGGCCGGTCGAACCGAAGCTCAAGACCAAATCGTGGCCGGTCTTTTCCTTGAACGCCTTGGCGATCTCCTTGGCGGGCTCGGTGAAGTTGGCGGCCACGGCCACGTTGGTCTCGGCCGCGAAGGCGGGGCATAGGCCGGCCAGAAGGGCCATGGCGATTACAAACGAGCGCGACAGCGGGTTCATGACGGCCACTCCTTTCCCATCGGCCCCTCATCGCTATATAGCGTCACGACATAACGCAAGAGGAAACCATACGACGGAGTGGTAGCACGAAGCATGCCAGCGGTCGCGAAGTCGGGGTTCGCAACGCTCGACGGCGGATCGGCCGGCGGAAGGCTTGTCGGGAGGCCGACAGAAGTGTCGGGTTACGCACGCCTCAAGGACTTGCCTCGCGCAGTTTTCGTTCCAGCAGCACCAGGAACGCGTCCTCGGTCGCAAGGCCCTCGATCTCAAGCAGCGCCGAGGCGAGCGCGGCGACGGGAAGATGGCGCGGCAGGTCGGGGTCGGCGTCGCGCAGAAACCGCGCCGCCTCGACGGTGGCCACGGCGGTTGCCTCGCTCTTGCACATGATCATCCGACCCTCGACTCCCTGCCGGCGCGGCTCATGCCAGATTGGCGGGGTCGCGCGCTGTGACGGCCGTCACAGGTCGTCCGGGTCGGTACGATGGACAAACCCCAGCGATGTGCTTGACCGTGGCATACACCACGGTCCCATCCGCATCCTCAAGCTCGATGGGCACATTTAGATCGAAGGTGGCCGACTCGGCTACACGGCGGACCAATCCCGGACCAAGACACGTGCAACCCCGGAAAATGGCGCGCCCTGCTGGATTCGAACCAGCGACCTGCCGCTTAGAAGGCGGCTGCTCTATCCTACTGAGCTAAGGGCGCCGACGCTTCAGAACACCTTGTCGAAACGGAAATTCTCGGCGTAGCTCTTCGGCCGCAAGGGGCGGCGGGCGAGTTCGTCATAGACGCTGAAGTCCAGCCCTTCCCGCTCGGCGTAGGCGATCGCCTCGTCCTTGGTGGCGAAGCGCAGGCGAAGCTGGTTGCGCGTGTCTCGCGAGCCGACCCAGCCCATCAGCGGATCGATCTCCTTGGCGGCGGGCTCGAACTCGACGAGCCATTGCTTGGCGTTGCCGCGGCCGGACTGCATGGCGTTCTTGGCCGGACGAAAAATGCGGACCTTTTTCATGACCCCTCGCACTCCTTAACCGCTGCTGGTCGGGGCGACTGGATTCGAACCAGCGACATCCTGCTCCCAAAGCAGGCACTCTACCAGGCTGAGCTACGCCCCGGGCGGACGAAAGCTAAGCTCTCGCAAGGGCTGGCACAAGACGAAAGTGGCTTGGCCCATCCGGCGCCCTCACCCTGCGCGCGAGGGGCATCGCCATCGGCGGAACTCAAAAACCCATCGGGCGAAGGCCATCTCTACCCGAAGCGGCGAGCCGCCGCTGCCGAGATGGGAGGAGTCATGATCCGAGAAGCGTGTGCCGCCCTGCTTCTGGCCTTGGCGGCGACGCCGGCCGTGGCGCAGCAGATCTGCGCGAGCCGCGACGTGCTGGTCGACAGCCTGTCCAAGGATTACTCCGAAAGCGTACTCGGCCTGGGCATGGACAGCGAAGGCAACGTCATCGAGCTATTGACCGCGCGGGACGGCACCACCTGGACTTTGCTGATCACCACGCCCGACGGCACAAGCTGCGTGATGTCGACCGGCCAGAGCTGGGAATCGATGCCTCAGACGGTCGCCGGGCGCGACGCCTGAGCGTCCCAGGTCAGCGCGATCGAAACGCGGGGTGATCGACGCGCGCGCCCGGTCCGATGCCAAGACGCGCGGCCGTTCCGCCGGCCAGTTCGAGCACCATGCGCACCATCTCCCTCGACTCGATCAGATCGAGGGACAGCGGCACCGTGTCGGCCGCCACCTTGACCACCCGCCCCGCGCCGTCGATGAACAGCATGTCAAGCGGGATCAGGGTGTCCTTCATCCACATGGTAACCGGCCGCGGCCGGCCGAAGTCGAACAGCATTCCGGTGCCCTCGGGCAAGGCGACGCGCGCCATCAGCCCGCGCGCCTGCTCGACCGGGCGCGACGCCACCTCGACGTCGAAATGGTGGGCCCGGCCATCGGCACCGGTCACCACCAGCGGCATGCGCGGCAGGACCATCACCGGTTCGGCGCTCGCCGGCCCTGCGAAAAGCGGCGCGAACCACGCGAAAAGCAAACACGCGGCAAGCCGGACGGCTCGCGTTCCTAGCCCCGGCGCAAAATGCGGGACACTATTCCTAGTCCGAGCCATGGAATCAATCGCCTCACCCAACGGTAGATGGCACTCATCGTACCCACACCCAATGAGAAACACAAGGCACGGAGCGGATAGCGCCAAATCCAATAAAATTTTACACGCTTATCTACTGTGATTTCCACTTTCAGTGTGACATTGCTTTTAGGGGGATAAACCTGTTGCGCCAATACTCGGGAGTGCTAGAGTAAGCATCGAAAGGCTGGCCCACTGGGGGAAAGGGACAGCCGGCCACGGACTATCGCGGCCCAATGAAATTCCTGTTGCGGTGCCCCCTTAGCACCGCATCGCCGGGAGGCGATTCCCCGCCCATCCCCATAGCCTCCCGACGGAAACGCCGCGCCAAAAGCGCGGCGTTTCTTCGTTGGAGCTTGGTCTTCGTTGGGGGCCGGGAAAGTGATCCGACCATGTCGGATCACTTTCCCGCTTCGTCGCGCGCCCTTTAGAGAAAGCGCCAGTAAACATAGACGGTGCTGATCGCGATGCTGAGCAGCATGATCGGAAAGGCGAGCAGCAGGTAGGGCACGAAGCGGATCGGGTGCCCCGCCCGCTCGGCGAAACCGGCCAC
>JADFZP010000062.1:0-3417 GCA_015232485.1 Alphaproteobacteria bacterium | reverse complement strand
AGCTTCTCGGCCAGCATGCGCAGCACGCCCGCCTGCTCGACGCCGTAAACCACCATGAACAGGCCGACGAAGAAGAAGATCGTCACCCATTCGACCTCGCCGAAGGTGTGGTGGACTTCGTGCGACTGCTCCTCGGCCGAGCGCCCCATATTGTGCAGCAGCATCAGCAGCGCCGCCCCGAACATGGCGATGGTGCCCGGCTCAAGATGCAGGGAATGGGCCGAGACGAAGCCGCCGATCACCAGGGTCAACACGAAACCCGCCTGCTTCAGCAGCCGGACGTCGGTGATCGCCTCGTTCTCGTTGAAATTCATCACCCGCTCGCGATCGGCCGCCGCGGCGGTCATCTTGCGGCCCCACATGAAGTGGAACAGCGACGCCGTGACGATCATGATCACCACCACGACCGGCCCGAGATTGTAGACGAAGTCATTGAAGGTGAGGCCCGTCGCCGAGCCGATGATGATGTTGGGCGGATCGCCGATCAGCGTCGAGGTGCCGCCGATGTTCGAGGCGAAGATCTCGGCGACCAGGAAGGGATAAGGCTTGACCCGCAATTCCTCGGTGATGACCAGCGTCACCGGCACGATCAGCAGCACCGTGGTGACATTGTCGAGCAGCGCCGAGAACACCGCCGTGACGATTTGAAGCATCAAGAGGATGCCGGCCGGATTGGCCTGGACCTTCTTCGCCGACCAGATCGCGACATATTGAAAGACGCCGCTTTTCCGCGTGATGGCGACGATGATCATCATGCCGGTCAGCAAGGCGATGGTGTTGAAGTCGACGCCGCGCACCGCCGCCGCCTGGTTCAGCACCCCCGTCAGGATCATGATTCCGGCGCCAAGCAAGGCGACGATCGCCCGGTTGACCTTTTCGGTCATGATGACCGCGTAGGTGGCGATCAGCACCAGCGACGCGAACCACATCGGGTCGAGGCCGAAAATCACGGCCGGAACCCAGTCTCCCCCCGCGCCGTGCATCAGCGCACCTCGAGGATACGGGCCAGCGCGCGGTCGGCGGTGACCACGCCGAGCAGCTTGCGGCTTTCGCGTTCGACCACCGGCAACACGCCGTTGCGGCGATAGATCAGCAGCAGCGCCTCGGCCAGCGAGGTGTCGGGGTGGGCCACGGCGGCCTCGCGGTCGGCGATCTCGCCGGCCGGCCGTTCCGCCGCCTCGGCGAAGCGCGAAGCCAGATCGGCGACGTTGTCGCCCAGGAACGAAATGTCTTGAAAGCTTTCGAAGGTGGCGGCCTTGGGCAGCAGCAGGGCGATCAGCTTCTGTTCGCTAAGCACGCCGACCAGACGGCCCTCGGCGTCGACGACGGGTGCCGCGGCCATTTCGTGCGAGACGAGCGCTTGCACCGCCTGCGTCACGGTGTCGCTGGCGGCGATCACCAAGGGCGATGGGAACATGATGGTCTGACAGGTCATGAGCGGGCAATCCCCCTGCGCCAGGCGTGGGGACTACCCCCTTCGCGCTACGGAGTGCCGATATTGCTCAGGTTCCCGGATTTGCGCAATATTTACGAGATGCGCGTCAGGTGACCAGCTTGGCCACCCGATGGATCACATCGTCGCGACGCAGCGGCCCTTCGATCACCGAATCGGCGCCAATCGCGCGGGCCAGCGGCAGATAGGGGTCGTCGGCCCGACCGGCGGCGGCGACCAGGATGCGCAGGCCGGGCCGCAATTGGCGGGCGGCTTGCAGCGTGCCCAATCCCTCCCATCCGGGATGGATGCGATCGACGATCAGCAGGTCGGCGCCCCGCGCCGCCAGCCAGCGCGCCGCCTCGTGGCCATCGGCGGCCACCTTGACGGCGTATCCCGCCCCGCCCAACCATTGGGCCATGGCGTCGCGGGCGGCCTCGTCCTGGTCGAGGATCAAAATGGAGCGGACGCGGCCCGGCTCGGGCCGGAAGCTCTCACGATCGGCGTGCCTTGCGGACATCCTTCCACTCCTTCCGTGGTTGGTTTTCCTGGCTCGCGGCGGCGCGCGGCGCAGGGGCGGCAAAGGTTTCCAGGGGCTCGGCGGCGATTCGGCCGCGGGTCGTCACGCGCAGCAGCGCATAGCCCAGCACGGCCGAGGCGAGCGAGCCGATCAAGACGCCCAGCCGGGTCTCGGCCTCCAGCGTGCGCGCCCCGTCGAAGGCCAGCGACCCGATGAACAGGCTCATGGTGAAGCCGATGCCCGTCAGGATGGCGACCCCGTAGAACTCGGACCAGCGCGCGCCTTGCGGCAGTTGCGCCCAGCCCAGGCGAATGACCAGCCACGAGGCGCCGAACACGCCCAACTGCTTGCCGATGAACAGCCCCGCGGCGATGCCCAGCACCACCGGATGGCCCAACTCGTCGAGGCCGATGCCCCGCAGCGACAGCCCCGAATTGACCAGCGCGAAAATCGGCAAGATCATGAAGGCGACCCAAGGCAGCAGCAGATGTTCAAGCCGGCGCAACGGCGATTCGTCGCCCGCGGTCATCGGAATGGCGAAGCCCAGCGCGACGCCGGCCAGGGTGGCGTGGATGCCCGATTTCAGCACGCAGACCCACAGGAAGATGGCGGTCAGCACATAGGGCGTGAAGCGCTTCACCCCCAGCCGGTTGAGCAGGATCAGCCCGCCCAGCCCCACGGCGCCCAAGCCCAGCGAGGTGACCGAGAGTTGTTCGGTGTAGAACACCGCGATGATCACGATGGCGCCCAGATCGTCGAGGATGGCGAGCGCCGCCAGGAACACCTTGAGCGACGACGGCACCGCCCGCCCCAGCAGCGACAGGACGCCCAGCGAAAAGGCGATGTCGGTGGCCGAGGGGATCGCCCAACCGCGCAACGCGGTGGCGTTGTCGAGATTCAACAGCACGAAGATCAGCGCCGGCACCGCCATGCCGCCCACCGCGCCAAACGCCGGCAGCGCGGCTTGGCGCAACGAGGCCAGTTCGCCGACCATCATCTCGCGCTTGATCTCCAAGCTGACCAGCACGAAAAAGATCGCCATCAACCCGTCATTGACCCACAACAGCAAGGGTTTGGCGATGTCGAGCGGACCGATCCGCACCTCGACGGGCAGGCCCAGCAGCGCCTCGTAATAGCCGGCGAGCGGCGAATTCACCACCATTAGGGCCAGCACCATCATGGCGACCAGGATGATGCCGCCCGCCGATTCGAGCTTCAGGAATTCCTGGAAGGTGACCAGGAGGGCTGGCCGCGGCGCATCCTTCGAACCATTCGCCATCGTCGCGCTCCGGAAAGACTTGGTCCCTTCCTGAAGTTAAGCGCGGCGCGAAAAGGTTGATATACGGGCGGGTGCCTAGGGGATTCCCCTTATCATACCGGTGAGCCGATGAACTGACCCATCGGCGGTAGGCATCCTCTCCACTCGTCATGGCCGGACTTGATCCGGCCATCCACGCGGCTCCGC
>JADFZP010000061.1 GCA_015232485.1 Alphaproteobacteria bacterium | reverse complement strand
CCAACTACCCGAATTCTTGTTGTTGCACTGCACAAAAACGCGGGTATGCTCTAGGGATCAGATGCGGTGCGGCCCATAAGCGGCGCCGGGCATGAAACCAGAGGTCGTCATGAGCGTTCGTAACCTGAAGTCCCTCTTCGCCCCCAAGTCGGTGGCGGTCATCGGCGCGTCGATGAAGCCGCAAGCGGTCGGCACGGTGGTGATGCGCAACCTGCTGCAGGGCGGGTTCGAGGGACCGATCATGCCGGTCAACCCGAACTACACCGCGGTGTCGGGCGTGCTGGCCTACAAGGACATCCCCAGCCTGCCGGTGGCGCCCGACCTGGGTGTCGTGTGCGTGCCGCCCAAGGCCGTGGTGCAGACCATCCGCGAGTTGGGCGAGCGCGGCACCCGCGCCGCCATCGTGGTGACGGCCGGCCTGAACCACAAGAAAGACCCCGCCGAGGTCAGCATCCAGCAGGAGATGCTGGACGTCGCGCGCCAGTACGGCATGCGCATCCAGGGCCCGAACTGCCTGGGCCTTCTGGTGCCCGGCATCGGGCTGAACGCCAGCTTCGCGCACCAGCCCGCCCTGGCCGGCAAGATCGCCTTCGTGTCGCAGTCGGGCGCCGTTTGCACCGCCGTGCTGGACTGGGCGCGGCCCAAGGGCATCGGCTTCTCGCATTTCATTTCGCTGGGCGATTCCGCCGACGTCGATTTTGGCGACGTGCTGGACTATCTGGGCTCGGACCCTTCGACGCGCGCCATCCTGCTTTACATCGAGAGCATCCACGAGCGGCGCAACTTCATGTCGGCGGCCCGCGCCGCCGCGCGCAACAAGCCCGTTCTGGCGATCAAGGCCGGCCGGATGGCCGAGGGCGCCAAGGCGGCCGCCTCGCACACCGGCGCCCTGGCCGGCGCCGACGCGGTCTATGACGCGGCGATCAGCCGGGCCGGCATGCTGCGCGTGTATGATTTCGACGAGTTGTTCACGGCGGTCGAGACGTTGGCCCGCTCGCGCCCGATGAAGGGCGAGCGCTTGGCCATCCTGACCAATGGCGGCGGCATCGGCGTGATGGCGGTCGACGATCTGATCGAGGGTGGCGGCAAGCTGGCCGAACTGTCGCCCGAGACGATCGCCAAGCTGGACGCCGTGCTGCCCGCCACCTGGTCGCGCGGCAATCCGATCGACATCATCGGCGACGCGCCCGGCGACCGCTACGTCAAGGCGCTGGAGATCGTCATGGCGGCCCCCGAGGTCGACGCCACCCTGGTGATGCACGCCCCCACCGCCATCTCGTCGGCGACCGAGGTGGCCGACAAGGTCATCGCCTGCGCCCAGAACCACAAGAAGGCCAACGTCCTGACCTGCTGGGTCGGCGAAGAGGCGGTCGGCCCCGCCCGGCGCCAGTTCGGCGCCGCCGGGCTGCCGACCTACGAGACGCCCGGCTCGGCGGTGCGCGCCTTCCTGCATCTGGTCCGCTATCGCCGCAACCAGGAATTGTTGATGGAGACGCCGCCCGAGGCGCCCAGCGAGTTCACCCCGGCCACCGCCACCGCGCGTCTGGTGGTCGAGAACGCGATGTCGACCGGCCACGAGTTCATGAGCGAGCCCGAGGCCAAGGCCGTGCTGGCCGCCTATGGCGTGCCGACCATCGAGACGCACATCGCCCGCACCCCCGCCGACGCCAGCCGCATCGCCCGCGACATGGGCGGGCTGGTGGCGCTGAAGATCCTGTCGCCCGACATCACCCATAAGTCCGACGTGGGCGGCGTGGTCCTCAATCTCGACGGGCCGTTCGAGGTCGAGAAGGCGGCCAATCACATGATCGACCGCATCAAGTCGCGCTACCCGGACGCCCGCGTCCAGGGCTTCACGGTCCAGGAGATGGCGCGCAGGCCCGGCGCCCACGAATTGATCGTAGGCGTCAGCAACGACCCGATCTTCGGCCCGGTGATCCTGTTCGGCCAGGGTGGCACGGCGGTCGAGGTGATCGGCGACCGCGCCGTCGCGCTGCCGCCGCTCAACATGACGCTGGCCCGCGAGATGATCCAGCGGACCCGCATCTTCAAGCTGCTGCAAGGTTACCGCGACCGCCCGCCGGTCAATCTGGACGCCATCTGCCTGACCCTGATGCAGGTCTCGCAACTGGTGATCGACATTCCCGAGATCGTCGAACTCGACATCAACCCGCTGTTCGCCGATCCCCAGGGCGTGCTGGCGCTCGACGCCCGCATCAAGGTCCTCCCGCGCAGCCAAAGCGGCGGGACCGAGCGTCTGGCGATCCGGCCCTATCCGAAGTCGCTTGAGGAAACCGTCACCCTGCGCGACGGAAACCGCGTGCTGTTGCGCCCCATCCGGCCCGAGGACGAGCCCAACCATCACGTCTTCGTCTCGAAGCTGACGCCCGAGGACATCCGCTTCCGCTTCTTCGGCCTGGTTCACGAGCTGCCGCATACCGAGATGGCCCGCCTGACCCAGATCGACTACGACCGCGAGATGGCCTTCATCGCCACCTGCACCGGCCCCGACGGCAAGCCCGAGACCTTAGGCGTGGTGCGCACCGTCACCGACCCCGACAACGATCGCGCCGAATTCGCCATCGTGGTGCGCTCGGACATCAAGCATGTCGGGTTGGGCTACGCCCTGCTGGAGAAGATGATCCGCTACTGCAAGAACCGCGGCACGCGCAGCATCATCGGCCAGGTCTTGCAGGACAATGGCCGCATGCTGAAGCTGGTCGAGAAGATGGGCTTCAAGCGGGGCGCCTGGATCGAGGGCGACGCCGTCGAGATCAAGCTGGACCTGCATCGGTAGCGCGCGCCCGACGAGGGGCGAACAAAACCCTGGAACGTGATCCGACCATGGCCGGATCACGTTCCAAGCGGTATAGTTCTCCCTCCACGGGGAGAGTCGCCATGAGCGCCAAGATCGTCGCCACCACGCCCTTTCCAGGGCAGAAGCCGGGAACCTCGGGTCTGCGCAAGAAGGTCAAGACCTTCCGCCAGCCGCATTATCTGGAAAACTTCGTGCAGTCGCTGTTCGACTGCCTCGAAGGCTTCAAGGGCACGACCCTGGTGGTCGGCGGCGATGGCCGCTTCTTCAATCGCGAGGCCGTTCAAATCATCCTGAAGATGGCCGCCGCCAACGGCTTTGGCCGGGTGATGGTCGGCCAGGGCGGAATCCTGTCGACGCCGGCCGCCAGTTGCGTGATCCGCGCGCATGGCGCCTATGGCGGCATCGTGCTGTCGGCCAGCCACAATCCCGGCGGGCCGGACGAGGATTTCGGCATCAAGTACAATATCGGCAATGGCGGCCCGGCCCCCGAGAAGGTGACCGAGGCGGTTTACGCCCGCAGCCAGGACATCTCCGAGTACCGCATCCTCGATGCGCCCGACATCGACCTCGACGAGGTGGGAACCGCCTCTCTGGGCGGCATGACGGTGCAGGTGATCGACCCGGTCGAAGACTACGCCGCGCTGATGGAGACGCTGTTCGACTTCGAGGCGATCCGCGCGATGTTCGCCGCCGGCTTCCGCATGCGCTTCGACGCGATGAGCGCCGTCACCGGCCCCTACGCCCACGCCATCCTGGAAGGCCGCCTGGGCGCCGCCCCCGGCACGGTGATCAATGGCCAGCCGAAAGAGGATTTCGGCGGCCACCATCCCGACCCCAATCTGGTCCACGCCCACGAGTTGGTCGCCGAGATCTTCGGTCCCGACGCCCCCGATTTCGGCGCCGCCTCGGACGGCGACGGCGACCGCAACATGGTGCTGGGCCGGCGCTTCTACGTCACCCCGTCCGACAGTCTCGCCGTGCTGGCCGCCAACGCCACCCTGGCGCCCGGCTATGCGCGCGGCCTGAAGGGCATCGCCCGTTCGATGCCGACCAGCCGCGCCGCCGACCGCGTCGCCGCCAAGCTGGGCATCGGCGCCTTCGAGACTCCCACCGGCTGGAAGTTCTTCGGCAACCTGCTCGACGCCGGACTCGCCACGCTATGCGGCGAGGAAAGCTTCGGCACCGGCTCGGACCATGTGCGCGAGAAGGACGGGTTGTGGGCCGTGCTGTTCTGGCTGAACGTGCTGGCCGCCCGCCAACAGCCGGTCGAGGCCATCCTGCGCGAGCATTGGAGCGCCTATGGCCGCGACTACTATTCGCGCCACGATTGGGAGGCGATCGAGACCACCATCGCCGACGCGATGATCGCCGATCTGCGCGCCAGCCTGCCCACCCTGCCCGGCCAACGTTTCGGCGCCTTCGAGATCGCCGCCGCCGACGATTTCGCCTACACCGACCCGGTCGACGGCTCGGTGACCAGCGGCCAAGGCATCCGC
The DNA here is from genome assembly GCA_015232485.1 of Alphaproteobacteria bacterium. GTDB lineage: Bacteria > Pseudomonadota > Alphaproteobacteria > Rhodospirillales > Magnetospirillaceae > JADFZP01. Next base: position 7,491 of record JADFZP010000061.1, on the reverse strand, counting down.
ATCCTGTTCGCCTGCGGCGCCCGCATCGTCATGCGCCTGTCCGGCACCGGCACCGAGGGCGCCACCCTGCGCGTCTATCTCGAACGCTTCGAGCCCGACCCGGCCCGCCACGACCTCGACACCCAGGAGACCCTGGCCCCCCTGATCGCCATCGCCGACGAGATCGCCGGCATCCGCAGGCGGACGGGGCGCGAGGTGGCGACGGTGATTACTTGAGGCGGGCGCGCGCGAAGGGGTGCCCCTACGCGGCATCTTCCAGCGCCAGGCGCTGCAAGGTCTGGTCGGACACCCCTTCCTCAACCACGTTGGCCGCCGTGGCGATCAAAGCCAAACGGGTGCCCAATGCGTCCTTGTTCCGCACCACGGCGATGCGGGCGGGGGGGTGTTCCAACTGATTGAGGTCAACGAACTTGGTCAAAGCGGATGCCACCGAATTGGGGTGATCCGAGACGGGTTCGTAGACGGCCTTGTGCCCGTCGGCCCGCACCAGGGCGGTGACGGTCCAGGGCGTGTTGGACGCGCCAACGACGGTTGCGCCCCGCTCCACCTTGGCAGGGGTGAACAGGCGGTAGAGGCGTTCGCACAGGCGGTCGGCGGCGTCGGCCTTCTTCTTTTCGTCCAGCCGGAAGGCGGCGACCTGGACGGCCTCTTGCGAACAGGCCGCGATCACCGAGACGGCACCGACCAGCTGTTCGCGCCGGACACCAAGCGAGAAGGTCTGCCGGTCGAAATGGACACCGGCCCGAACGGCCACGGCGGGAGCGGAATGGGCGAACAGGCGGCCCGCCCCCATCAGGTCGGCCTCCTCGAAGCCCATGCCCATATCGGACACCAGGAAGTGCCCATCGTGATGAAGGTCGATGCGAACGACCGCCAGCGATCCGCTGGGATACATCACGGGCAGGCTGATGAACGAGGCGTCTTGCACATGACGCACGTCGGCCAGCGCACGGGCAACCCCGTCCACGACCTCCTGAAACGCCTTGCTGTGTTCGTCCAATCCGCTGGTCATCACAAAAACCTCGGGGCTTTCCACGGGGGAGCCGGGATGGCCCCCACCCCGTCGATGTTGAACGATCTGCCCATGAGCGCCAGCACCCCGGCAAGGTCGAGCGGATCGACGTCGAGCGGGACCGCTATTGGGATGTTCTTCGCCCTTATGTTATCCGCCAAGGGCTGGCCGTTGCCAACCATCCAATCGTAGTTTTCCTGGAACAGGTGGTGATGAGAAGCGTGAAACCGCAACAGCCGCAATTCCATCGGGCCGAAATTGGGGTTCTGGTGCGGCTTGATGGGCCGCCAATCGATGCGGGTGACCGGCACCAGTTTGGTGATGCCCCTGAACTGGTACTCGATCTGGAAGGTGAGGTTCTGGTCGGCATAGTCCCGGTTGCATTTGCCGCGCAGACGCAAGCCCAACTGCGTGACGCCGCCTATGTCCAGCGGCACCGTGAAATTGAATTGGTCGTCCAACTCTGCCCATTTGGGCGTCGAGGCCAGCGTCTTGGCGGCGGCGATTAGGGGCGGCAGGCGGTTGGACACGGTGGTTGTCTACGCCTCCCCTTCGCCGAAGATTTCAAGGAGCATGGCGGGGAGCACATGACTTTGCTCCGTCAGGGCCACGATCTTGGTTCGCTTAAATTCCCCGATCTGTGCTCGTATCCGGCAAACCCTGGCGACAAATTCCTGTTGTTGGCCTTCTTCGGGAATATAAATTGGCAACGAAAGCAGGGCAGCGCTTTCCAGCTTCCTGGTGTCATGCGTTGATTTTCCAACCCTGGACAGCAACTCTTCGCCGCAACAGAGAAGCCAAGTCCAAAGGTAGTCAGACCGTAACCCCGGCAATGGGGTGAGCGCCTTCATGTCTTGGTTTATCGCGACGCTGCGGGTTATCAAGGCCACCGGAACAGTTCTGGCCAAGATCATCCCTCGCACGACTATCAGCACCGATGACGCATTCACCAGCTTAGCCGGGGAGTTCTGAATTCCTTCTGCTGAGATGTGCTCTTGCGAATCGGAAATCACGTCCTGCTTCATATCTTTTGGCGTGACCCAGGGAATATCTCCGTCCCAATAGGTGGGGTTGTGCCGCGATGGCGTTCCTCCGCCGGTAACAACAACAACCTCGGACAGCCTCCTATGGGGACGGCCGCGGTAGCGGGCTATCTCGTCAACCAACGCCTTCTTCTCAAGAGCGGCTATCGTTCGATCAATTTCACCATGGATGGCATCGATCTGATGAAGTTTTGCTACCACGGTATTTAACTGGGCGACAATGCGCCCCTGTTCCTCCAAGGACGGAAGCGGAACCAGGATCCGCTTGAGCGCAGCCATGCTCAAAGTACGGTTTCTGTCGGCACTGCCCGGCGACGCTTGCGCAAGCTGCCAGACGGCCTGTGGGGTGCGGAAATAATAGCCGAGGAAGGCCGGAAGAACCTGCGCCTGGTCCGCAGCGCAGGTAATATATCGGTGGGAACAATAGCGCCCATCATCGTCGTTGGCGACGATGGCGACGGCTCCCTCCCATGCCTTGATGTTGCTGAACAGCAGGTCTCCGGCCCGAACCTGGAAAAGGTTCTGCCAAGTGATCTCGTCGCCTTCGAGCGGAGGCTTGCAGAAAGTGCCGCGACCGAACGACCGGACGGCCAGCAGGGGATAGTTGTTGCCCGGCGCGGTTTCCACTGGCCGCCTTAGGATGGGTGCCACGTCGCTCAACGCGACCACCGGCCATCGCTTCGCCATCACACCGGCACCGCCAGGGTGGCTTTGATTTCTGCCAGCAGGTCGAGGATACGGCGCTCATGGGCGATCAGGCTGTCCACCAGTTCGGCGGGCGGGCGATGGTCCAGTGCCTCGGCGGCACTGGGGTTCTTTAGGTCGAGATTGCAGGCCACCACCTTGCCATCGGCACCGCGTTCGATCCGGTCCGGCCCATGGACCTTCCAAGCCCTTTCGTTTTCCTCGCGGTTCGTCCACCAGGACAGGCAGGGATCGAATTCCTCGAAGGCCAGAGAATTGGTCTTGGTGTACTTCCGGCGAACCGGCGGCAGCGGGTGGTCGTAGAACCAGATGTCCTTGGTCGGCCCGCTGGTGTCAAAGAAGATCAGGTTGGCGGGAATGTCGGTGTAAGGCGCGAACACGCCCTCCGGCAGCCGCACCACGGTATGCAGGTTGTGGTTCTCGATCAGGTCGGCCTTAATGCGGGCGGCGACGCCATCGCCGAACAGGGTGCCGTTGGGCACGACCACGGCGGCCCGGCCCTTCCCCGCCTTCTTCAGCCGCCGCATGATCATTTGCAGGAACAGCAGGGTGGTTTCCTGGCTGCGTTTATCCTCGGGGAAGTTGTTGAGGATGCCTTTCTCCTCCTCGCCGCCGAAGGGCGGGTTGGTCAGGATGACATTCACTCGGTCCTTCTCACCGATGTCCGTCAGGCGGTGGCGCAGGCCATTTTCCGGGTCGATCCGCGGCGCTTCAAGCCCATGCAGCAGCAGGCCCATTTCGGCCAGCATGTAGGGCAGCGACTTCACCTCCCCGCCGAAGATGCTGGCGGTCTGGAGGGTATTGCGGTCAGCGACGGTGCGGCACTGAGCCGACAGGTGCTCGAACGCCTCGGTCAGGAAGCCGCCGGTGCCGCAAGCGGGGTCGAGGACGGTTTCGCCCAGCTTGGGATCGGTGACCTTGACCATGAAGCGGACCACCGGGCGCGGGGTATAGAACTCGCCCGACTGCCCCGCCGCGTCGCGGATTTCCCGCAACAGCGTTTCATACAGCCGCCCGAGAATCTGCATCTCCTCGGAACTGGTGAAGTGGATGTCATCGATCAGGTTGATGACGTCGCGCAGCACATAGCCGCTTTCCGCCCGGTTGCTGATGGTGCGGAAAGCGTTGGCGATCACGTCGCGGCGGTCCTTGCCCGAGCCGCCATTGCGCAACGACCGCAGATAGGCGAACAGGCCGGGACCTTCCTCCTCGCTGCCCGGCAGCACCGCCTTCTCGTCATTGATGAAGCGGATCAGGTCGGGTCCGGTGATGCCCTCGGACCTGGCCGCCCAATCCCGCCAGCGATAGGGCCGGGCGATGGCAGGTTTGAACGGCGTACCGGACAGGACGGCCTTTTCCTCCTCGATGCGCTCTTTGTCATCCAGGAATTTCAGGAACATGATCCACACCAGGGTCGGCAGGCGTTCCAGGTCGGTGTTGAGACCCCGGTCCTTCCGCATGTGCTTGCGCGCCGACTTGATGATGGAGTCCAGGCGCTGGGAGGTGGTTTCGGCTTTCTGGGCTTTCTTGGGGGGCATTAAACCAATTCTCTCGAAACAGGCTCGGCACTGCCCGGCGCTTCACCGGCCAATTGCCGCAATCTCTGTTGCTGCGCTCTGGGGTCTAAGTTTTGCTGGATTTCGCTGACAAATTCTCTGCGAGCCTCGATCAGATCGCGGAGGTGAAGTCGCGGGGCATCAAACTGAATGTCGGCTGTGGCGTCGTGTGCACCTGCAACATGGTCCAATACGGCTTGCCGGATACCCCGAAAGGCGGCGGGCTTATGTGTACCATATTGGTCATGATCCAGGTTCGGAAACAGCAATCGGCCTCGGTCGATCAAGGCTGAAAGCCGCTGCACCACATTCGAGCGCTCCCTTACGAATTCCTGCTCCAAAAGCCCGTTTTTCCCGCAGAAACAGAGGGTGATGGACCGCCCGATGGTTTCGATCACATCATCGGACCATTCTCGAACGCCTTGGCCGTGGGAAGAGATCAGTTGCTCCACGGCAACACGCGCCTGTCGTCGCGTCTCCTCCTGCTGCTTTTCCGTTTCCCGAACCTGTCTCCGCGCCGAGCGACGCGCATCCCATGCCGAAAAGAAAGCGATCACGGCACTGATGGCCGTGGCCGCCGTCGAGACATACTCCAGTCCGTCCTGCATGCCGCCACCTCAAGCCGCGTATAGGAGGTGGGTCAATTCGGCAACAGCCTTCTTCAGCTTGGCTGCGCCGCCGAATCGCCCGGCGATCTCGATGACATTGCCGAAACTGTCGAGGGGGGCCACCGCCAGGGCGTCAGGAAGCCGGAATTGCGCCTCGCCGTGCTCGGCGTATTTTTCCAGCAGGGCGTCTAGGACGGCACGGGCCTCTGGGCCGTATTGCGCGAAAAAGGCGGCTTCGTCATGGCGGACACGATCCACCCGCTCCCGCCGCGAGCGCAGCGGCGCGTTGTAGGCGAGATGACACAGCAGGTCGAAGGGATCGGCTTCGGGCTTGTTCAGCGTCTCGGCGAGGCCTTCCACTTCGATGCCGCATTCCAGCAACTCCGCGATGATCACCGGACGCTTGTCGGGATCGAACCAGCCGTGGCGAAAGTCGATGGCTTCGGGATAGAGGGTGCGGACCTTCTCGCCGGTATAGTCGGTCAACTGGCGGCAGGTCAGCTTCTTGCCGTCGGCGTCCAGGTCGTAAACCAAGTGGTGGATCACCGCGACCTTCCCGCCGTCCACGAAGAACGTGCGCGGCATGCCGTTGTCGTCACCGCCTTCGGGCGGCAGGGTATCGCCGCCGGTGATGCCGTCCAAGTCGTCGGGCGAAACGGGCGCTTCCTCTTCCGGCTCCTCCGTCATGATGTCGCCGGTTTCGTCAATGGTCGCCCCGCCGGTGGCGGCGGGATCGCCGTCGAAATTGGGATCGGCGAATTTCTCGGTGGCGGTGCCGGTGTAGTCGATAATGTTGAAATACAGCTTGCCGTAATCGGGCTTCAGCCGGGTGCCGCGCCCGATGATCTGCTTGAACTCGCTCATGGAGCCGACGACACGGGCCAGCACGACGTTCTTGCAGGTGGGCGCATCCACCCCGGTGGTCAGAAGCTGGGAGGTTGTGAGGATCACCGGCGAGGTGGCCTCGATGTCCTGGAACCGGGACAGGTGGCCCTTGCCGACATCGCCTTCGTCAGCGGTCACCCGGCAAACGTAATCGGGATGATCCTTCACGAGGTCGGCGTTTTCGGCGATTAGGGCGCGGCGCATGTCACTGGCATGCTCCTGATTGACGCAGAACACGATGGTCTTGGCGAAGCGGTCGGCCGCCTTCAGGAACGTGGCGAGGTGGCGGGCGATGGCCTCGGTGCGGGCACGCAGGGCGACCACGCGCTCGAAGTCCTTGGTCTCGTATTCGTCGTCGGGGATTTCCCGACCGAAGCGGTCCAATTCCCCCTTGGTGGGCCGCCAGCCCGCCGCGTCGGCGTCGGTGATGATGCGGTGGACCCGGTACGGGGCGAGAAAGCCATCGGCGATGCCCTGGGCGAGGCTGTAGACGTACAGCGGCTCGCCGAAATAGGCATAGGTGTCCACGTTCTCCTCGCGACGCGGCGTCGCCGTCATGCCAAGCTGATAGGCGGACTCGAAGTGCTCGATGATATCGCGCCATGTGCTCTTGTCGCTGGCGCTGCCCCGGTGGCATTCGTCCACGATGATCAGGTCGAAGAAGTCCTTTGGGAAGGCGCGGAACAGGCCCTCGCGGCGATCGTCCTCGGCGATGGCCTGGTAGATGGCGAAATACATGTCTCGCCCCAGGCTGGGCGCGCCGCCGCCGATCTTGTAGCGGGCGTCGCCGAAGGGGGCGAAGTCCTTGGCGTGGGGATCGTCCACCAGCACGTTGCGGTCGGCCAGGAACAGGATTTTCGGGGTGCGGTGCTCTCCGGTCTTGTTCCACCGGCTCGACCACAGCCTCCAGCAAATCTGAAATGCCACCGCGGTCTTGCCCGCGCCGGTACATAGGGTCAGGAGATTACGCCGCCGCCCCTGGACGATCGCCTGGACAGCGCGGTTGATCGCGATCTCCTGGTAATAGCGCAGGGGCTTCTCGCGGTCCGGATAGCTGGGGGTCAGCAGGCGTTCGGCGGCCTTGTCATCCGCCACGCCCTCGGCGGCCCGCAGCCGCGCCCACAATTCGTCGGGGGTCGGGAAGGCGGGCACCTGCCTTTCGGTGCCGGTGGTGTAGTCGATCTCGATGATCTGGGCGCCGTTGGAAGCATAGGCGAACTTCAGGCCCAAGATCTCGGCATAGTCCTTTGCCTGCTGCACGCCAGAGGCGGCGGACTTGTAGCCCGCCTTGGCCTCGACCACGGCGATCGGGAAATTGGGGCGATAACGCAGCAGATAGTCGGGCCGCTTCGTCTTGCCGCGCATGACTTTGCCGCCGACCAAGATCACGCGGCCATCGGTGAAACTGCGCTGCTCGACTATGGCAAACGGTTCATCGTCCCACCCCGCGCGTTGCAGCATGGGAACGATGAATTTGCGGCAGGTATCGGCCTCTGCAAGAGCCAAGGGTCCCCTCCCCATCTCGCGTGCGGCATCGGATGCAGATCAACCCTTTGTAGGTGATTGGCACGTTCTTGGCAATGAGCCGCGGTCATGCGGCGGATGACGAACGGCGCACACGGTCAGGCCCTCACACCATCGCCACATCCACCTTGCCGGGCGTCAGCCAGCCGCGTCGTAGG
>JADFZP010000060.1 GCA_015232485.1 Alphaproteobacteria bacterium | reverse complement strand
CTCACGCCCGCCAGAACCACTTGTCGTATTCGTGTTCGGCGTCGCAGGCCGACAGGCCCATGTCGGCCAGGGCGCGGTGGTCGAGGCGCAGCAGGGCGCGGCGCTGTTTGGCGCGTTCGGCCCAGTCCCAGGCGCGCTGGAACGCGATCGTGATCCGCCGTCCCAAGATGGTCATCGTCAAGCCCTCCTCATCGGGACCGGATGATCGCGCCGCGAGGGGCGCCGGGGCAAACGAAGGCTTCTCAAGGGGGCGTTGAGAAAAACTCGAATTGACCCGGTGGCGCCGTCGCGCTTTGCTCGGCCGATGAAAGAGAGATTGCCGCCGCTCAACGCGCTGCGCGCCTTCGAGGCCGCCGCCCGCCATCGCAGCTTCACGCGGGCGGCCGACGAGCTGTGCGTGACGCCCGGCGCGGTCAGCCGCGCCATCAAGGCGTTGGAGGAGGATCTTGGTCGCGCGCTGTTCCTGCGACACCGCGACGGCTTGGCGTTGACCGAGGCCGGGCAGGGCTATCTGCCGGCGGTCGAGCAGGCCTTCGCGATGATCCTCGACGGGGCGCGCCGCCTGCGCCAGGGCGGCGGGCCGGCCACCGTGGCGCTGACCACGCTGCCGTCCTTCGCCACCAAATGGCTGGCGCCGCGGCTCGGCGCCTTGCGCGCCCGCCATCCCGACATCGATTTGCAGATCCACACCTCGTATCACATGGTCGATCTGGCGCGTGACCACATCGACTGCGCGCTGCGCTATGGCCGCGGCGGCTGGGAGGGCGTGCAGGCCGAGCGGCTGATGGGCGAGACCGTCTCGCCGGTCTGCGCCCCGGCGCTCGCCGCCGGCTTGCGCGAACCCGCCGATCTGGCCGGCGTGACGCTGCTCCATCCGATGGAGCCCGACGTGCAGCAGAATGCCGAGAAATGGGGCGCCTGGCTGGAGGCGGCCGGGGTCGCCGGCATCGATGTCGAGCGCGGCCCGCGCTTCTACGACTCGGCGGTCATGCTGCAAGCCGCCATCGAGGGGCAGGGCGTCGCGATGGGCCGCAGCGCCCTGACCGCGATCGATGTCGCCGCCGGCCGTCTGGTGCGCCCTTTCGCGCTGGAACTGCCGTCCAGCTTCGATTACTGGTTCGTCGCCCGCAAAGGGCCGCTCGACCCTCCGCTGGCGCGCTTCCGCGAATGGCTGTTCGAGCAGGCGGCGGCGGGCCGAGGAGTGGGACCATCATGACCGATTTCGAAACCGGCTTAGGCAAGAACGCCGCCAATCACGTCGCGCTGTCGCCGCTGGGCTTTCTCGAGCGCGCCGCGGCGGTGTTTCCCGACCGCGTGTCGGTGATCCACGGGGCGCTGCGCTTCACCTGGAGCGAGAGTTACGCGCGCTGCCGCCGGCTGGCCTCGGCGCTCAGTCGGCGGGGGATCGGGGCGGGCGACACGGTGGCGGTGATGGCGCCCAACATCCCCGCCTTGTTCGAGGCGCATTTCGGGGTGCCGATGGCCGGCGCCGTGCTCAACGCGCTGAACACCCGTCTCGACGCCGAGGCATTGGCCTTCATCCTCGACCATGGCGAGGCCAAGGCGCTGATCACCGATCGCGAATATTCCGACGTGATCGGCCCGGCGCTGGCCCGGTTGGGGCGCGAGATCCTGGTGATCGACATCGACGATTCCGAGGCGCGCGGCGGGCGGTTACTTGGCGCCATCGAATACGAGGCGCTGCTCGCCGAGGGCGATCCCGACTTCGACTGGCGGGGGCCGGATGACGAATGGACGGCGATCGCGCTGAACTACACCTCGGGCACCACGGGCAATCCCAAGGGCGTCGTCTATCACCACCGCGGCGCCTATCTCAACGCGCTGGGCAACGTGCTGACCTGGGCGATGCCGCGCCATCCCGTCTACCTGTGGACCCTGCCGATGTTCCACTGCAACGGCTGGTGCTTCCCGTGGACGGTGACGGCGCTGGCCGGCACCCATGTCTGTCTGCGCCGGGTCGAGGCGGGACGCATCTACGCGGCCCTCGCCGATCACGGCGTCACCCATCTGTGCGGCGCGCCGATCGTGCTGGGCATGATCATCGGGGCGCGCGAGGACGAACGCCGGCCGCTGCCCGGCGCCGTCGAGATCATGACGGCGGCGGCGCCACCACCCCCCGCCGTGCTGGCCGGGATCGAGCGGCAGGGCTTCCGCGTCACCCACGTCTATGGCCTGACCGAGGTTTACGGCCCGGCCACCGTCTGCGAATGGCACGACGCGTGGAACGCGCTCGACGACGATTCGCGCGCCGAACGCAAGTCGCGCCAGGGCGTGCGCTATCTGGTGCAGGAGGGGCTGATGGTCGCCAATCCGCTCAGCCTCGAACCGGTGCCCGCCGATGGCCAAACGATGGGCGAGGTGTTCTTCCGCGGCAACATCACCATGAAGGGCTATCTGAAGAACCCCATCGCCACCGCCGAGGCCTTCGCCGGCGGCTGGTTCCACACCGGCGACCTCGGCGTGGTCCATCCGGATGGCTATATCCAGCTCAAGGACCGCTCGAAGGACATCATCATCTCGGGCGGCGAGAACATCTCGACGATCGAGGTGGAAAGCGTGATCTACCGCCACCCGGCCGTTCAGGAGGCGGCGGTGGTCGCCCGCCCGGACGAGAAATGGGGCGAGACGCCGTGCGCCTTCGTCACCCTGCGCCCCGGCGCCAGCGCGACGGAAGACGAGATCATCGCCTTCTGCCGCGAGCGTCTCGCCCGGTTCAAATGTCCGCGCGCCGTGGTGTTCGGGGAGTTGCCGAAGACCTCGACCGGCAAGATTCAGAAATTCGCGCTCCGCGCCCAGGCGCGGGCGCTGGTCAACGCCAAGGCATGATTGGTACCGTCGAGATGGCGTTCTTGGGGCTGCCCTCGACCAGCTTGTCCGAATAGACCAGATAGACCAGCGTGTTGACGCCCTTGTCGTGGAAGCGCACCACATGCATGCGCTTGAACAGGACCGAGGTGCGCACTCCGAACACCTCGTCGCCATCGGTCAGCGGCTTGTCGGGCAGGGTGATCGGCCCGACCTGACGGCAGGCGATCGAGGCGTCGCTGGTGTCTTCGGCCAGTCCCAGCGCCCCCGATATGCCGCCCGCGACCGCCCGGCTGAGATGGCAGGCGACCCCTTGCACCTTGGGATCGAGGAAACGCTCGACGACGATCTTGTGGTCGGGGCCGATCAGCTTGAAGGCGGTGTCGACCGTGCCGACCACCTCGGCCGCGGCCGGGGTGGTGGCGAGCAGGGCGAGGGACAGTAAAGCGGCGCTGCGCATGGCTCCTCCTTGGGGCGAATCGATCGGCGGCAGTGTGGTCGATTCGTGGCCGCGAGCCAAGCCGTCCCGGATTGTGCCGATGCCGGATATCCGCAATTGAAAATCCGCCTGCCCCGGTGGCAGCATGGGGCTGTCGCAAGCTTGTTTCCCGGGGGGCCGATGGCGCGCAAGACGATGCTGGTTTTGGGCTTGGTCGCCTTGGCGGCGGCCCTGTCGCCATCCGCCCACGCCGCCTCGACCATCGAGACGATCCAAGCGCGCGGCGCGCTTCGCTGCGGCTCGAACCCGGTGGTGGGTCTGGCGATGCCCGACGCCACGGGCCGATGGAAGGGATTCAACGTCGATCTGTGCCGGGCGCTCGCCGCCGCGGTGCTGGGCGACGCCGAGCGGATCGACGTGCGTCAGGTCGAAAGCAAGACGCGCTTCCAGGCGCTGAGCGATGACGCGATCGACGTGCTGATCGACGGCGCCACCATGACCCTGGGGCGCGAGTCCTCGCTGGGGGTCGCCTTTCCGGCGGTCTGGCTGTATGACGGGCAGGGCTTCCTGGCCCACCGCGCGCTGGGCCTGAAAAGCATCGCCGACGCCAAGGGCGCCACCATCTGCGTGGCCGACGGCACCACCTCGCGGACCAATGTCGAGGAGTATGTCCGCCTGCGCAAGATCGACGCCCGCGTGGTGGTCAACCAGTCCGACGAGGGCACCTGGAACGCCTTCCTCAGGGGCCGCTGCAACGTCATCACCAATGACCGCTTCGGCCTGTTGGTGCGCAGCACGCTGCATTCCTCGGACCGCGGCAATTACGTGATGCTGCCCGAGACCATCTCGAAGGAGCCGCTGTCGCCGGCCGTGCGCGACGGCGACGAGCGCTGGTTCAAGCTGGTGCGCTGGGTGGTCCAGGTTCTGGTCGCCGCCGAGGAGAAGGGCCTGACGGCCGCCCGCATCGGTTCGATGCCGGCAGGGACGGATGGCGAGACGGCGCTGCTCGCCGGTCTTGGCCCCGATCATGCCGGGTATTTCGGCATCCCGCCGGGCTGGGCGCGGCGCGCCATCGAGTCGGTGGGCAATTACGGCGAGATCTTCGAGCGCCATCTCGGCACCCAATCGCCGTTGCGCGCCGAGCGCGACCAGAACGATTTGTGGACGCGCGGCGGCCTGATGTACGCGCCGCCCATCCGATGACCGGTCAGCGGCCGCCGCGCCGCCCCAATGGCGTCTCGACGCGCCTGCTGGCCGGGTTCGCCATCATGCTGGCCACCACGCTGGTCACCGCCGCGGTGGGGCTCGCCTCGTTGCGGACGGTGCGGGAAGGCTTCGACGGGGTGGCGCGCGACTGGCTGCCCAATCTGGTCGCCGCCGGGCGGCTTGGTCAGCAAAGCGAAAGCATCGTCGCCCAGGCGCCGCAACTCGCGTCGGCGCGCACCAAGCTCGATCGGGAATCCCTCGAATTGCGCATGGCCGACCAGGTGGAGTGGCTGACCGAACTGGTCGCCCGCCTGGACCCCCGCGTGCTCGGCGAAGGTCGGATCGGCGGCCTGCGGGCCCATGCGCGGAACTTGGCCGGCAATCTCGCCTCGCTCGACAGGCTGGTCGGCGAACGGTTGGCCGCCGAGGCGTCGGGCGAAGTGCTGCACCAGCGCACGCTGGCTCTGGTGCGGCGGCTTCACGAGCGACTACAGTCGCGACTCGAAGAGATGGCGTCCAGCCCCGGGGCGGCGGTCACGGCGGCCCACCATTGGGGGACGATCGCCGATCAAGCCGTCACCCTGCTGCTGGCCGGCTCCTCCAGCGAGGCCGGCCCGCCTCTGCAAAGCCTGATGGTCGGGTTCGAGCAGATGCTGCATACCGCGCGCGCCGAGCGGGCAGCGATGCCGCCCGACGAGGCCGCCGATCTGGCGCTGTTGGCCAATGAACTGGAATCGCTGGGCAACGGCATCGACGGGGTGTTCGCCAACCGGATTTCGGCCGCCTCGGTCAATCGCGCCGTCGAGGGGGCGCTTCGGCAGAACACCATCCTGTCGGACCGTCTGGTCAGCGCGGTGGCCGACGCCCAGGCCCGGCTCGAGGGCGAGGTGAGCGCCACCAGCGCCGAATTGGACGCCGTCATCGAGCGCCAGCGCCTGATCCTGGTGGTGGTGGCGATCGGCAGCATCGCCGCCGCCGGGCTGATGTTCGCCTATATCCGCATCGCCATGGTCCGCCGCCTGCAGCAATTGCAGGTGTGCATGAGCGAGCGGGCGGCCGGCAACGCGGTGGCCGTTCCCACCGCCGGTCCCGACGACGAGATTGGCGCGATGTCGCGGGCGCTGGGCGTGTTCGTCGCCACTATCGCTGCGCGGGAAGAGCAGTTGCGCTCGATCCTCGACGCCTCGGTGTTCCCGATCCTGATCGCTAGGCCGGACGACGGTTCGATGGTCTTCCGCAACGGCACCGCCGAGACCATGCTGGGCTTGGCCGGCGTCGAGCTTCCGCCGGCCGCCGCCCTGTTCGCCGAGCCGGCCACCTTCGCCGAACTGGCTTTCGCCGAGCGGGTCCACGACCACGAGGCCGAGATGGTGGCCGCCGATGGCCGCCATTTCTGGGCGTTGATCTCATCGATCCGGATGAGCTATGGCGGCGCGCCGGCCACGCTGATCTCGTTCGCCGACATCACCGTGCGCCGCCAAGCCGAGCGCAGCCTGATCGAGGCCAAAAGCCATGCCGAGGCGGCGGCCCGCGCCAAGTCCGAATTCCTGGCCATGATGAGCCACGAGATCCGCACGCCGCTGAACGGCATTCTCGGCATGGTCCACCTGCTGCGCGGCACCAGCCTGGACGGCGAGCAGCGCGACGGGTTGGAGACCATCCACCAGTCGGGCGCCGCGCTGCTTTCGGTGCTCAACGACATTCTCGACTTTTCGAAGCTCGAGGCGCGCCATCTGCATCTCGAAACGACGGACTTCGAGCCGCGCGCCCTGCTCGCCTCGGCCGCCGCCCTGATGGGGCCGCGGGCCCATGACAAGGGCCTGGAGTTGGCGGTCACGGTGGACGAGGCGCTGCCCCGCCTGCTGCGCGGCGATCCCAATCGGTTGCGCCAGATTTTGCTCAACTTCATGGGCAACGCGGTGAAATTCACCGAGTCCGGCCGCATCGAGGTCGCGGCGCGCGGCGAGCCCGCCGAGGATGGTTTGGTGCGCCTGCGCCTGTCGGTCGGCGATACCGGCATCGGCATCGATCAGGCCTCGCAGGCGCGGCTGTTCACGGCGTTCTCGCAGGCCGACGCCTCGATCTCGCGCCGCTTCGGCGGCACCGGGCTGGGGCTGGCGATCAGCCGCGAACTGGTCCGCCTGATGGACGGCGAGATCGGCGTCGACAGCGCACCCGGCCAGGGCAGCACCTTCTGGTTCAGCGTCACGCTGCCGCTCGGCGAGGAGAGCCGGCCCGCCGCCCCGAGCAAGCGCCCGGACCTTCCACCCTTGCGCATCCTGCTCGCCGAGGACAACCCGGTGAACCGCGTGGTCGCCGTGGGCATCCTTCAACGCAACGGGCACACGGTCGTCGCCGCCGCGGACGGCGCCCAGGCCGTCGAGGCCCTGGAGCGCGACGGCCCGTTCGATCTCATCTTGATGGACGTGCAGATGCCCGGCATGGACGGCCTGCAAGCCACCCGCGCGATCCGCCAGGGCGGCTGGACGGGACCGATCCTGGCCCTGACCGCCAACGCCATGCGCTCGGACGTCGAACTGTGCCTGGCGGCCGGCATGAACGGCCACGTCAGCAAGCCCTTCACCCCGGACTCGCTGTTCGGCGCCATCGCGGAGTGCCTGGGGACGGTGGGGTAGGTATTCAGGCCGCTTGGCGCAGTCGCCAGCCGTTGGGGCTTTTTTCAAATATCCGCGGATGGTCGTCGAGTTCGTCGAGACCCGCCAACCGGCCGATCAGATGCTTGATCTGTGGGTCGCCGTCGCGATTGCCGAGATAAAGCAGGCGAATGATCCGGTCGACCGGGCCGCTCATTCTGGTCTGGCCCTTCTCCCAACGAGCCACCGTCTGGGCGTCCACTCCCAAGGCTTGGCCCAGCATCTGCTGCGACAAATCCATCTCGACGCGGAGGAATCGGGCCTCATGGCCGTTCATCAGTGGGCGGTTGCGTATGATGTCGTCGGCGATGGCGTCATGGAGGGCGTCGACGTTGTGAATCGTCACCACCTCGCGCCCGCCAATGCTCTCTACGGTGTAGCCACTGGCCAAAAAGACATTATCCAAGCCACACTCTGTATAGTGGTGCTTTGACAGGCATTCGGCATACTCGGATGCAGGCGGGTTTTTCATCATCGCTCCTCTCGGGAAACGGCTTTCACGATGATCCGTCCCGCTGCCGCGAGGATGGTCACCTTCACGACGACCGTTCCCAGTCCAGTTAGCTCCTTGGCGACGATCGCACTGCATTCGCCCCACTTGTTGACCTCGGCGCGCTCGACAACCGGGGCGCTCAAGACCCGCGTCAGATGGCGCGTCGTCACTCCCAGCCGGTCCAAGTCGTACTTCATGTCGGCTTCAAAGCTCAAAGACCCGCTTTTCGAAAACTCCACAAGCAAATGGCGCACCTGATAAGGCGTCAGTTGCTCGGCACGGTCCAGCTTGTCCACCAACGTGGCGAGGTCGATCGTGTGCGACATTCGTCCCCTCCATCGGGCGCAGTCACTTGGATCGCCTATCAAAACGATAGGCGAAGAGTCGTCGTGGCGCAAGCGCCATCTATCAACCTGATAGGCGCGGGAGCATCGAGGGGTCGCGTCCCCCGATGCTCCATTTCCTCACCCCTCGGCGCGCAGTTTGACGTAGGCGCCGGGCGCGTCCTCGATGACCGGCAGTCCACCCTTGGCCGGGTCGCGCGCGGGAATCTTGGCGCCGGCGTGGGGGGTGATCCAGGCCATCCAGTCGGTCCACCACGAGCCGGCCACCTCCTGCGCGCCGGCCAGCCAGGTGTCGGGGTCGGCGGGCAGCGACTCGTTGATCCAGTGCGGATACTTGCCCGAGGACGGCGGGTTGATGACGCCCGCGATGTGGCCCGAGCCGGACAGCACGAAGCGCACCGGGCCGGCGTAAAGCTGGGTGGCGCTGTAGGTCGCCTTCCACGGGGCGATGTGGTCCTCGCGGGTCGACAGCATGTAGGTGGGGGTTTCGATCTTGCGCAAATCCAGCGGCACGCCGCCCATGGTGATGCCGCCCGGCTTGACCAGCAGGTTGTCGAGATAGAAGTTGCGCAGGTAGAAGCGATGCATCATCGCCGGCATGCGCGTCGAATCGGCGTTCCAGTACAACAGGTCGAACGGCATCGGCTCCTTGCCGAGCAGGTAGTTGTTGACCACGAAGGACCAGATCAGGTCGTTGTCGCGCAGCAGGTTGAAGACCTGCGCCATGTGGCGGCCCTCAAGGCAGCCCTTGGTCTCGAGATGGCGTTCGAGCAGGGCCAGTTGGTCCTCGTCGATGAACACCTTGAGTTCGCCCGCCTCTTCGAAATCGGTCAGGGCGGTGAAGTAGGTGGCGCTGACCACGCGGTCGTCACCCTTGGCGGCCATCCAGGCCAGCATGCAGGCGGTCAGCGTGCCGCCGATGCAATAGCCGATGACATTGGCCTTCCTGTCGCCGACCACCTTCTCGATGGCGTCGAGCGCCGCCATCGGGCCGTCGTTCATGTAGTCCTCGAACCCCTTGTGCGCCAGTTCCGGGCCGGGGTTGATCCACGAGATGACGAACACCGTCAGCCCCTGATCGACCAGCCATTTGATGTACGAGTTCTTGGGCCGAAGATCGAGGATATAGAACTTGTTGATCCACGGCGGGATGATCAGCAGCGGCCGCTCGAACACTTCGGGGGTCGAGGGGCTGTACTGGATCAACTGCATCAATTCGTTCTGATACACCACCTTGCCCGGCGAGGCGGCGATGTTGCGGCCCATCTCGAAGGCGGTCTCATCGACCATCCGCACGGACAGCCGGCCGCCGCCGCGCTCGATGTCCTCGACAAGGTGTTCCATGCCTTTGCGCAGGGTCTCGCCGCGCGACTCGATCATCGCCTTCTGGGCCACCGGATTGGTCGCCAGGAAATTGCTGGGCGATACCGCGTCGACCATCAGACGGGTGAAGAAGTCGGCCTTGCGGCGGGTCTGCTCGTCCAGGCCGGGGGTCTCGTGGACCAGCTTCTTCAGCCACTCGGCGCCCAGCAGATAGGATTGGCGCAGGGCGTCATAGCCGGGCTCGTTCCAAGCCTCGTCCGCGAATCGCTTGTCGCCCTTGGGCGGGGCGACGACCGGGTCGGCCTCCTCGCCGCGCAGGCGCTTGGTCATGGTCTGCATCAGGCGGGTCTGGTTGGTGAAGAAGTCGAGTTGCGCCTCGGCCAGCTTCGCCGGGTCGGACATCAGCTTCATGCCCGATTCCATCATGGTCTGGGTGACCACCACCGGGTCGGGGATCTGGAACATGTCGCCGCCCTCGCCCCGCGACATCGCGCCGAACATGGCCTTCTGCGCCCGCAGCGCCAGTTGCGCCATGTCGCCCCACATCATCATGGGGTCCGGTGTCGCCCCTTCCTTCTTGCCGCTCATACTCGTCTCTCCTTCGTCTGCGCATAAATTGGGCAGCAGCCCAACACATGGGCGCGCACTGCGCCAAAAGTAAGAATTTCGCGTCCGCGGCCCATGCCAAAAGCATTGCCCCGACGGGAAATGTCACAAAGCTTACAAACTGGCCCGCTTCTTGCCTCTATCCTCTCCGAAGATGTACCACCTCGGAGGACCGATGCCGGAGCGCAATTCGAATCTGTCCTTGATCAGCATATACGAGATCGGGAAGTTGCTCAGCTCTTCCCTTGATCTGAGGAAGTCGCTGAACGAGGTTCTCAATCTTCTGGCCTCTTACATGCGGATGCGGCGGGGCATGGTCAGCCTGGTGGGCGAGGGGGGCACGCTCGAGCCGGTCGCCGCCGCCGGGATGACGCCCGAGCAGATGAAGACGTGCTGTCCCCGCTTGGCCGAGGGCGTCGCCGGCCGCGTGCTGTCGACCGGCATGCCGATCGTGATTCCCGATTTGTCGCAAGAGCCGCTGTTCGACGACCGCTTGGCGTGGGGCGAGGCGGTCGATGGCGAGGCGGTGTCGTTCATCGGCGTGCCGATCAAGACCACCGACAAGGCGTTCGGCGTGCTGTCGACGACGCGGGTGTGGGATGTGGCGGGCGGCAACACGGTGAACTACGAATCGGACGTGCGGCTATTGACCATGGTCGCCAATCTGATCGGCCAGACGGTGCGCCTGCACGAGGCGGTGGCCAGCGACCGCGAACGCCTCTTGATGGAGAAGCACCGCCTGCAAAAGGCCGCGCAGGGCGAGCGACACACCGGCCCGGTGACCCTGGACACCGTGGTGGGCGTCAGCCGCCGCATGCGCGACGTCTACGCCGAGATCCACCAGATCGCGCCCAGCCGCTCGACCGTCCTGCTGCGCGGCGAAAGCGGCACCGGCAAGGAGCTGGTGGCCCGCGCCATCCACCATCTCAGCCCACGCAAGGATGGTCCGTTCATCAAGGTGAACTGCGCGGCGCTGTCGGAAACCTTGCTCGAATCCGAGCTGTTCGGCCACGAGAAGGGCGCCTTCACCGGCGCCATGCAAGAGCGCAAGGGCCGCTTCGAGATGGCCTCGGGCGGCACCCTGTTCCTGGACGAGATCGGCGAGATTTCGGGCGCCTTCCAGGCCAAGCTGCTGCGCGTGCTGCAAGAGGGCGAGTTCGAGCGGGTGGGCGGCAACCGCACCCTGAAGGTCGACGTCCGTCTGGTCGCCGCCACCAACCGCAACCTCGAGGAGATGGTCACCCGCGGCGACTTCCGCGCCGACCTTTATTACCGCATCAACGTGGTGCCGGTCTTCCTGCCGCCGCTGCGCGAGCGCCGCGAGGACATCCCGCTGCTGACCGAATACTTCCTCGAGCGCTTCAACAAGGAGAACGGCCGTCAAGTCGCCCTGGCGCCCGAGGCCATGAAGGTGCTGTTCAACTGCAATTTCCCCGGCAATGTCCGCGAGTTGGAGAACTGCGTGAACCGCATCGTGACGATGAGCCGCGGCGCCGTGGTGCGCCCCGCCGATTTGCCCTGCCAGAAGACCCAATGCCTGTCCGCCGCCCTGTGGAAGCATCAACGCGAGGCGCCCCCGCCGACGGTCGAATTCGAGCCACCACCGCCGTCCGCCCCGGCCCCGAGTCCCGCCGTCGGCGACTACGTCCCGCCGGATGACGGCCTGCCCGGCACGCCGCGCGATCGCCTGCTGCGCGCCATGGAGAAGGCCGGCTGGGTCCAGGCCAAGGCCGCCCGTCTGCTGGGCCTGACGCCGCGACAGATCGGCTACGCGTTGAAGAAGTACGAGATCGAGGTCAAGCGGATGTGAGATCGGCGCGGGGATCATGCCCCGAAGCCACCTCCAACGTCATACCCGCGAAAGCGCTAGTGCACGGATTCATTTAAAAGATACAGGCAACCTCCCACGCCGTCATGCCCGGACTTGATCCGGGCATCCA
>JADFZP010000059.1 GCA_015232485.1 Alphaproteobacteria bacterium | reverse complement strand
GTCGAATTCCAGCCGCAGCCAGTCGAGAACGGCCTTGCCGGCGCGCGCGACCTCCTTTCGGATGGCGATCAGGCGGGCGACCTTCCCGGCGACGGCGGATCGGATCGCGTCGGTAGGCTGGGAAATGGGCAGGGTCTCCATCTTGACGCCCATGGGCGTCAATGCTTCGTCCTTCATATGCGGCAAATGGCGCCAGTTATGCCACCACATCAAGGGTGAGTTGAGCACGCCAAGAAGATAATGATCGGAAGATGGCAAGAAAAAAATCTTGTTGTTTCCAAATAGGCCGCTGTCGTCGAACGCATAGCTTGGGTGGAACTGTATTTCTTGGTAGAAGATTTTCTGGCTCGCGAAACTCTCGTAGTATGCGCAGGCTCGCAGTTCCCACCAGAAGCGGCCCTGGTCCTCGCGAGCGCGAAGCCGCGTCTCGTGTCGCTTCATGTGGGCGTGCAGTGTCGAATGGGTCGCACGGAACGACGCTTCCGCCCCAGCCTCGTCGGTGGCGTCGGCCCATGGCCAGGGGTGATTGACGCTGGATTTGAGGACGATCATCCACAGGCCGTCCCAGGCCGGCGCCCAGCGCTCGATGTCCTGGCCGCGCAGATAGGGGCGGATGATGTCGGCGAGGCGACCATCCTGGCCCACCAACCGGTCCCGCGTCGTCTGGTCGATGAGAAAGGCGTCGTTGAAGCCGGTCTTGAGTCCATAGAGCGGCTCGGCGCCGACATATTGGGCGAGCGGCACCCCGGCCTTGCGGATCTTGTCCATCAAGGCCAGCACGGCGGGCGGCTCCAGGTGCCAGCCGGTCGGCGCCAGGGCGGCGCGCGGCATGGCGAAGCTGGCCTCGTCGACCTGCGGGATCAGCCGGTCCAGGTCCAGGCGCTCGCGGTCGATGACGCAGACCCGCGCCGTGTCGGGGGCTGGGTCGAGGGTCGGCTTGCGCACCACCACGACGCAGGGGAACACGTCGGCGTCGGGGAAGATCTGTTTGGCATGGCCGAAATCGACCACCGCCTCGACCCAGGCCTTCTCGGCGAACAGGGTGCGCAAGGCCTCGGCGTAGCCCGCCTTCATCCACTTGT
The DNA here is from genome assembly GCA_015232485.1 of Alphaproteobacteria bacterium. Taxonomy (GTDB): domain Bacteria; phylum Pseudomonadota; class Alphaproteobacteria; order Rhodospirillales; family Magnetospirillaceae; genus JADFZP01. The sequence continues at coordinate 10,814 of JADFZP010000059.1, read as the reverse complement.
TGGTGACGATCAGCGACAGGCGGCCGCCGGGTCTCAGGATCTTCAGGCCCAGTTCGTAGAAATACACGTACAGGTCGGCCATGCCGTCGAACGATTTGTACGCCTCCTTGAGGAACGGCTTGGCCCGGCTCAGCAATTCCTGGCGCACATAGGGCGGATTGCCGATCACGGCGTCGAATCCGCCGTCGGGCGCGTCGCTCTCCCAGTTGTCCCACACGCCGGGAAAGGCGACCTGCCAATGCAGGAAGCGCTCCCGTTCGGCCAGTTGGCGCGCCTGATCCACCAAGCCACGCGCCACCTCGCGCACGGCGGCCGGCGCGTAATCGGCGGGCTTGCCCTTGGTCGGCTTGGCGTAGGGCGGCAGGGCTTCGGCCGCCGCCTTTTTCGGCCTCGGCGCCGGGGGAATGGCGGCGGCTCCGGTGGCGATGTGGATGGGATCGCCGTAGGCGTTGGTCAGGATGCCACGATGGGCGGTCTCGACAAAGATGTCGGGCGATAGGATGGCGTTGCGCCGCGCCAGAGCCTCGGCGCAGGCGTCCCTGGCCGCCGAAAGATCGCCGCCGATCCAGCGCCGGGCGTGCATGAGGTCGAGAAAGCGGGCAAGCGGCTCGGTCGCCTCGCGCACCGTCTCGAAGGTGTCCTTCGACAGCCGGACCTCGGCGATGTCGGCGTCGGACAGGCGCTCGATGGCGGCCATTCCCTGGGCGGTCTGGCGGGCGCGCACCACCGAGGGGCGGATGAACAGCGACGCGCCCATCTCCAGAAGGACGTTCTCGACCGGGCGCACCCACTCGCCGCAGATCGAATCGCCGCAGCGCAAATGATGCTCGAGGAACGACAGCGGCGCGCCGACCGTCAAGGTGTGCAGCCACAGCGCCAGCTTGGCGAGTTCGACCGCCATGGGGTTCTTGTCGACTCCGTAGACCACCCGCTTCAGGATCATTCTGCGGACGATCAGGCGGTCTTCGAGTTGCCGCTCGTCGATGGTCCACTTGCCCGCGCGGGCGTTGGCCAGAATGCCGTCGCGGATGCCGGCGATGGCGGTGACCAGCGGGGATTCGTAGCCGGGAAACAACTCGGCGGCCTCGGCGATGGCCGCCTGCACGCGGTCGCCCAGATAGTCGACCAGCGACACCAGGAAATGGCCGCTGCCCATCGCCGGGTCGCAGACCTTGATCTCCAGCATCGCCTGGGCCGGATCAAGGCGTCGCAGCGCGGCCAGGCGAACGCTCTTGGCGCGGGTGTCGGCGCGCAGCCGCTCGGCCTCGGCGCGGAAGGACTCCAGCCGCTCCTCCAGCAGCGGCCCGACCGCTTTGGCGATGATGAGTTGGACCGGCGCCTCGGGCGTGTAGAAGCTGCCGCTGGCATGGCGGGCCGCGCCGTCACCGCCAACCACGATCCCGCCGTCCTCGACCCTGACCTCGTTCTCAAGCAGCCGTTCGTAGATCGAGCCGAGTTGCTGCACCGACAGGTCGCGGTAATTGATCCGTCGCCGGGTCTTGCCGTCGTCGTGCCGCGACAGGGTGTCGATGATCGGCGCGAACATCGCGTCGGGCAGGGTGACGCGCTGAAGGATGCGGGCGCCCGGACGGTCCGAGGCGAACAGGCCGCCATTGTAGGGCGGCAGGCCGATGCCGGAATCGCCCTCGTCGATCAGGCCGAACAGGCGCCGCATGTGGTCGTAATAGGCGCCGGCCCGGCTCGACAGGGTGTCTCGGTCGTCGAGGCGTCGGGCGATGTCCTCGCGCACCCGCTTGCTCATGCCGTAATCGTCATAGGCGCCGTGCCGCGCGGGCAGCAGTTCGCGGTCCTCGGCATAGAGGACGAACAGCAGCCGATAGAGCAGGATCAGCGCGGCGTCGCGCGCCTCGTCGAGATAGCCGGGACTCTCGGGAATGGGGCGCCGTGGGTCATGGGCGACGATGCCCCGCACCAGGTCGGGGAATACTTGGCCGAAGACCAGATCGGACAGGGTCGAGGCGATCCGGCTTTCCCACAGCCGGCCCTCGTCGCGCGAGAACTGGTGGAAGGTGCGGCCATCGGCTCCGGGCAGGAAGGCCGCCCGTCCGAACATCAGCATGAATATTCTGAGGGAATGGGCGAGGTCGCCGTCGAGCGGATCAGGCTCGAATCCCGGCAACCCGACCAGTTTGGGCAGATCGAGTTCCAGGAACTCCTCGGCGACGGACGTGGCGCCCTGGTAATACAGTCGCCAATGCCGGCCGTTGGTCAGGATGCCCCAGCGCACCGTGCCGTTGGTCACGATGCCGAGCCGGTCGAGATAGCGGATCATCTGGGTGGACGGCACACCCATGTCGTCGGCCTGCGCGCTCTTGCGGTCCAATTCCCGCAGCCAGCGCTTGGACTCGACGATGGCGAGACCGTCGCCATAGCGCCGCCACTCTTCGCTTCTGGCGTTGGCGCGGTCCTTGGCGGCTTGGTCGGCGAACAGCAGACCGTCGGGCTTGTGCTCCACGCGTCCGGGGGACAGGTTGACCTGTCGCGAGACGTGCGCCCACCCCAGCCGTTCCAGAACGGGCCAGATCAGGTCGTCCTCGGTCTGCGCCTCGCTCGGCTTGCCGCCTGTGGGGAAGGATTGGTAGATGCCTCGAACGGCGTCACGGAAGGCGGTGACGCGGGCATCGTCCAACGCGCGCCAGACCGGCGAGCCCTTTATCCCCTCGTCGAGGAAATCGCGCGTGAACAGCGCCCCCTGAGCCACCCGCCGCTCCCCCTGTCGATCGGGATATCCCCGTCGCAAGGACGTAGCGCGCGCCGACGGCCAGTGTCAACAATCAGCCAGCATCTCCAGCGCCACGCGAACCGCCGCCAGACGCACCGCGTCTCGGTCGCCGGGCAGGATTTCGCGCCGATGCCGGGTGGCGCCGCCGCGCCGGGCGCAGGCGAAATGGACCAGACCGACCGGCTTGTCGGGCGAGCCGCCGCCGGGGCCGGCGATCCCGGTGATCGCCACCGCGACGCTGGCCGGGGAATGGGCCAGGGCGCCTTCGGCCATGGCGCGGGCGACCGGCTCGGACACCGCGCCGTGGGCGGCGATCAGATCGGGGGGAACGCCCAGCATGTCGCTTTTGGCCGCGTTCGAATAGGTGACGAAGCCGCGCTCGACGCAGGCCGACGAGCCGGCGACGCTGGTCAGGCAGCCGGCGACCAGACCGCCGGTGCAGGATTCGGCGGTGACCAGCCAAACACCTCGCGCCGCGCAGGCGGCGACCACGGCGCGCGCGAGGTCCAGGACGTCGGGTGGGAAGGGGCTCAAGCGGCCCACCACGCGGCCAGGAACGCCATGGCGACCATGCCGTAAACGGCGGCCAGGCAGTCGTCGAGCATCACGCCCAACCCACCCTTGACGTAGCGATCCGCCCAACGCGCCGGCCATGGCTTGAAGATGTCGAGGGCGCGGAACAGCAGAAAGCCCACCGCGTAAAGCAGCGGGTCGGGAAAGGCCGGCAGCAGCACCAGCCATTGCCCGGCCACCTCGTCGATGACGATCGAGCCGGGGTCGTCGACCCCGCCGACCCGGACATAGACGCCGGCCGCCCACCAGCCGATCAGGAACACCGCGACGGTCGCGGCCAGCAGAGCCGGCCAGCCGCCCGCCGTCTGGATCGCCCAGGCGAAGGGCAGGGCGGCCGCCGATCCCCACGTTCCGGGCGCGACCGGCAGAAGCCCGGCCCCGAACCAAGTCGAGAGCCAGAACGCGGGATGACTGCGGGCGAGCGCCCGGCGATTGGCCTCGATCATCGGCGGCGGATCCATTGTTCCCTCATGTGGCGCGGATCGTACCAGTTGCCGCCCGGACGTGCCATCTGCGCCATGGCGGGTCACCTTGCGGGCGGTCGCAAGAGCAAATGAAAAGGCCAAATCCTGCGCTGACGAGCAACCGAGCGGCGCGAACAGGCTATGAGCGGAACAACGACAACTCGACAAAACACGCCGTTCACTTGGCGAGTCGTTCGCTACACGATCGTGATGACTCTTCTGGCGGCCCCGGTGACTCCGGCGGCGAGCTTGGAGTCCTTTCCGGCGACGCGCTCGCAGCAAATGTCCGAGGCGCGCGACAAAGGAGCGCGATTGCTGGGCCGCATCCTCGACCGACGTGGCCGTTTGGCGGCGATCAGCTTCCTGCTGGACCGCGACCGCGGCTTGGGCCTGGGCGGAGTGGAGCGGAAGGCCGACCTCGCCCTGGCGCTCGGCGAAGCGGACGGACAGTTGCGGCTGCTGGAGTCGCGGGCCTGGCAGGCGATCACCCGCACCATGCGACCGGGCGGCGGCGAAGAAGACCCGCGTGATTTGCTGGCCGACCTCGAACGCCGCCTCAAGGTGGCCAGGCAGGCCGAGGACGCCGTGGTTGCCCGCTTCACCGGCCTCGCGGTGGGCAATCTCGGCGATATCGAGCGGACCATCGCGGCGACCGGTCTCGACGCCGACGCGCTGCTCGAGGAGGCGGCCAAGGCCGACGGCCGCGGCGGACCGCTCACTCGTGTCGGCCGGGCCGACGGGGGCATCGTCGAAGCGCTGGGCGCCATCAACCGCAAGCTGGCCCGCTGGCACGATCTCGAGGAAATTCACCGCGTCCTGCCGCTCGGCTCGCCCGTCGACTACCTGCGCATCACCAGCAATTACGGCTGGCGCCGCGACCCCAAGCATCACTCGCGCGCCCTGCACGCCGGCATCGACCTGGCCGCGCCGAGCGGCACGCCGGTCGAGGCCACCGCCCCCGGAAAGGTGGTGTTCGCCGGCTGGAACGGCCCTTATGGCCGCATGGTCGAAATCGAACACGGGCTCGGCATCCGCACCCGCTACGGTCATCTGTCACGGATCGAGGTGCGCGTGGGCCAAACCGTCAAGGACGGCGCCAGGGTCGGCCGCGTCGGGGCCAGCGGTCGCGCCACCGGCCCGCATCTGCATTACGAGGTTTTGGTCGACGAAAAGGCGCGCGATCCGATCAGCTTCATCCGGGCGGGGGACGCCCAGTGATGGCGGCGAGCGAGGTGGCCGGATCGACATTGCCGCCCGACAGCACCACCGCCACCGTCCGGCCGCGGCAATCCAGGCGGCCGCACAGCGCCGCAGCGAGCGCCACCGCGCCGCCCGGCTCGACCACCAGCTTCAGCCGCGCGAAGGCACAGGCCATGGCGGCGGCCGTCTCGTGGTCGTCGACCACCAGACCGGGGCCAAGCAGCCTTTGATGAATGGGGAAGGTGACGACGCCCGGCATTGGCGCCAGCAGCGCGTCGCAGAAGCTTTCCGCCCCCGGCTGGTTGGCTTGGCGATGGCCGGCGGCCAGCGAGCGGGCCGCGTCGTCGAAGCCGCGCGGCTCGACCGAATGGACGATGGTGGCGGGGCTCAGGCGTTCCAGGGCCAGCGCGATGCCGGCCACCAGGCCGCCGCCGCTGCATGGCGCCAGCACATGGTCGAGCGGGGCGCCCAGCGCCTCGGCCTGCGCGGCCAGTTCCAGGCCGAGCGTCCCCTGGCCGGCGACGATGCCGGGATCGTCATAGGGTGGAACGATGACGGCGCCGCGCTCGGCGGCGATCGCTTGGCCGATCGCCTCGCGACTTTCACGCCAGCGGTCGTAAAGCACGATCTCGGCGCCGTGGGCGCGGGTGTTGTCGATCTTCACGGCGGGCGCGTCGGCCGGCATGACGATCACCGCGTCGATGCCGAGACGGCGCGCGGCGGCGGCCACCGCCTGGGCGTGGTTGCCCGACGACCACGCCACCACGCCGCGTGACCGCTGGTCGGCCGCAAGGGCGCTCAGCCGGGCATAGGCGCCGCGGAACTTGAACGAGCCGGTGACCTGAAGGACCTCGGCCTTGATCAGCAACCGGCCGCCGACCCGCTCGGACAATTCGGGCGATTCGAGCAACGGCGTCACCACCGCATGCCCGGCGATGCGCCGGGCGGCGGCGGCGATGTCGTCGAAGGCGGGCGACGTCACGGCCGTAGCAAAGGGGCAAGCTCGGCCAGCGAGCGGAACTCCGCCTTGGGGCCGGCCGGCAACATCTCGCGGGGGGCGCCCTGGCGGTTCAGCCAGGCGACCTTGAAGCCGAACGCGGCGGCGCCGGCGGCATCCCAGCCATTGGCGGTGACGAAGGCGATCTCGCCGGGGGGCAGATCGAGGCGATCGACCGCCAGCGAATAGACGGCGGGATGCGGCTTGAACACGCCGGCCGGCTCGACCGAGATCACCGCGTCCAACAGCCGCTGGATGCCGGCGGCGCCGACCGCCCCGGTCAGCATCGCCACCGAACCGTTCGACAGGATCGCGGTGCGCAGCCCGGCGGCTCGCACCGCGCCCAGTCCCTCGGCCACGTCGGCGAAGGGGGGCGGGGTCAACCACGCCTCCATCAGCCGCGCCCGCAGCGGCGGATCGGCGATATCGAGCGCCAGCATGGCGTGGTCCAGGCTCTCGCCGGTGACGTGCCAGAAATCGGTGTGACGGCCGATCAGGCTGCGCAGCCAGCTATATTCCAGTTGCTTGCGCCGCCACAGCGCGTTCAACGCGTCCGCCCGCTCGCGGCCGAGCGCCGGAACGGCGGCGCGGGTCAGGTCGCCTAAGTCGAACAACGTGCCGTAAGCGTCGAATACGCAGGCCTTGACGGCCCCGAAATGGTTCATCGCGCCAAATCCTCCTCGATCGAGGGCAGCCGGTCGCGGCCCAGGCGGCGACGGTAGACCTGCACATTCTCGATCACCCGCTGGACATAGTTGCGGGTCTCGGTGAAGGGAATGGATTCCACCCAGTCCACCACGTCGGTGCCGGCGTTGCGCGGATCGCCATATTCCCTCAGCCATTTGCGCACCCGCGCCGGGCCGGCGTTGTAGGCGGCGATCGCCAGGACGTAGGAGCCCGAGAAGGAGTCGAGAACCTCGCCCAAATAGGCGGTGCCGAGTCGCATGTTGTAGTGGGGATCGGTGACCAGGCGCGACGGCGAGTAGTTCATCTTCAGGCCGCTGGCCACCTTCTTGGCGGTGGCGGGCATCAATTGCATCAACCCGCGCGCCCCGGCCGAGCTGACCACCTCGGGCTGGAAGGCGCTTTCCTGGCGGATCACCGCCAGCAGCAGGGCCTTCTCGGGCTGGTCGGCCAAGCTGTAGGACGAGGGCACCGGCCAGCCGGTGCGCACCAGCGTGACGCCCTCGCGGTCGGCCCGCTTCGACACCACCAGGGCGAGGTCGTGGCGGCCCATGCCGGCGCCCAGCGCCGCCGCCAAGGCCCGCTCGCCGGGGGTCTTGGCGATGTCGTTGAGGCGCAGCAGGAAGGGGCGCACCTGATCGGTGGCGCCGATGTCGCTCATCAGTCGCACGGCGCGGGCCAGTTCGCTCGCGTCGAAGCGCGCCACGTCCTCGGCGGTGGGGACGGGGTCGGCGGGCAGGCTCGGCTCGCGCTTGAGCCGGCCGGCGGCGAGTTGTCCGTAATAGGTGGTGCCGTGGACGGCGGCGCGCTCGTACCACACCGTCGAGGCCTTTTCGTCGTTCAGCGCCTCGGCGGCGCGGCCCGCCCAATAGGCGCCGCGCGCCTTGCTCATCGGCGTGACGACGCCCTGATGCAGGCGGCGGAAATGCTCGAGCGCCATCTCGCGCTCGCCCAGGAAGCGCAGGGCGATCCAGCCGGCCAGCCATTCCGCCTCGGCGAACTCCGCGCCTTCCTTGAGCGCGTGGCCCTTGGCGATCTCGTAGGCCGCCGAGACGCGGCCCCTTTGCAGGGCGCGCCGCGCCAGGATGCCGCGCTCGGCCCACCACAGCTCGGGGCGGCCCTTGTTGGCCGATTCGTGGTCGAACAATTCGATGGCCGCGTCGTCCATATCCTTGCGACGGCGCCAGCGCAGGCGCTCGAAGATCAGGCCGGGATCGTTCTCCAGGCTATGGGGGACGCGATCGATCAGCCCCTCGACTCCGGCGGCGCCGCTCATCAGGGCGATGCGCGCCTCGGCGAGGTGACGGTGGGCGTCGTCGACCAGATCGAGCATCCGCCGCGCCGAAACGGCCTCGCCGTCCCACAGGATCTCGTCAAGTCGCGCCTCGTGGTCCTCGCGGCGCAACTGCGGGCCGAATTCGGCCAGGAACGTCTTCTCCTGCGTCGAGCCGAACTCGCCCTTGCGCCACGCGTGGCGGGCGGCGGCCAAGGCGTCCGTCTCGCGGCCCATCTGCCGCAAGGCGCGGGCATGGGCGGTCATCCCGGCGCCGGACACCGGGGGCATGCGCTCGAACCAGGCGAGCAGCGCCTCGGGCGGGGTGCCCAGGGTGATGGCCTCCTCGGCGCGGCGCCGCATCACCGCCTGGGCCGGCCAGTCGGGATTTTCGTCCAGGAAACCCGAGATCTCGGCGAAGGTGGCGTTGCCGCCCGGCTGCTGCAGCACCAGCCAGCGCAGCACCTTGGCCGGCAGCTTCTCGCGCGCCCCCTGCGCCATCGCCAGCGCCTGTTCATAGCGGCTGCCCGAGGCGGCCGAGAACGCCTGACGATACAAGGCGGCGTCCGACGCCGACAGACGGTCGGCGCAGGCGGGCGTCGCCGCGCCAAGCGCCGCCGCCATCACGATTGCAACGGCCCACGACTTCACGCTCTTCGCCCCCGGCTGTTCCGAATTCCCGACGAAGCTAACGCGAAGACCTTCCACTTCGGTTAGCACGCACAGCCCATTCTAGCGGGCTGACGGAAGTACGGGCAAGGATGGGGTGGGTTAACCCGTCATCGCCCATCATCCCGGTCACCTCGCACCGGTTGCCCGATGCGCCGACAGCGGCTATGTTGCCTGTTTCCCGACCACGTCACGCGAAAGCCAGGAGCCCATCATGTTCAAGGGATCGATTCCCGCCCTGATCACCCCGTTCCGTGATGGCAAAGTGGACGAGCGTGGCTTTCAGGCTTTGGTGGAATGGCAGATCGAGGAGGGCTCGAGCGCCCTGGTGCCCTGCGGCACCACCGGCGAATCGCCGACCCTCAGCCACGATGAACATCGCCGCGTGGTCGAGTTGTGCGTCGAGGCGGCGGCCGGTCGAGTGCCGGTGATCGCCGGCACGGGTTCGAATTCGACCCACGAGGCGATCGCTTTGACCCGCCACGCCGTGAAGGCGGGCGCCCAGGCGGCGCTGGTCGTCACGCCCTATTACAACAAGCCGACCCAGGAAGGGCTTTTCCGCCATTTCGAGGCCATCCACAACGCGGTCGACCTTCCGATCATCATCTACAACATCCCCGGCCGCTCGGTGGTCGACATGACGGTGGAGACGATGGCGCGGCTGGCCAAGCTGCCCAACATCGTCGGCGTCAAGGACGCCACCGCCAAGCTGGAACGGCCGCTGGAGACCCGCGTCGCGCTGGGCCCCGATTTCTGCCAATTGTCCGGCGAGGACGCCACGGTGATGGCGTTCCTGGCCCAGGGTGGGCACGGCTGCATCTCGGTGACCGCCAATGTGGCGCCCGGACTGTGCGCCAAGATGCACGCCGCTTGGCGCAAGGGCGATCTGGCCACCGCCTTCTCGCTCCGCGACAAGCTGTTGCCGCTTCACAACGCGATGTTCTGCGAGACCAGCCCGGGGCCGGTGAAGTTCGCGGCCAGCCTGCTGGGGCGCTGCATGCCCGACACCCGGCTGCCGCTGTGCGAGATCGCCGAGTCGAGCAAGCAACGGGTGCGCGACGCGATGGCCGGAATCGGCCTGCTCTGAGATGGCCCGCGAGCCCGTCCAGGGCGGCATCGCCGCACAGAACCGCAAGGCGCGCCACGACTTCTTCATCGTCGAGACCTTCGAGGCCGGCATCATGCTGGCCGGCACCGAGGTCAAGTCGTTGCGCCTGGGTCGCGGCAACATCACCGAAAGCTATGCCGGCCCCAAGGACGGCGAGCTGTGGCTTTACAACGCCTATATCCCCGAATACCAGTCGCGCGAGCCGTTCGGGCACGAGACCCGCCGGCCGCGCAAGCTGCTTCTGCATCGCAAAGAGGTCAGAAAAATTTTGGCGGCGATCGGCCGCGAGGCGATGACGATGGTGCCCCTCGACATACATTTCACCGAGAGAGGCATCGCCAAGGTCAGCATGGGGTTGGCCAAGGGAAAGAAGGCGGCCGACAAGCGCGCCTCCGAAAAGGAGCGCGACTGGAAGCGTGAGAAAGCCAGGGTGCTGCGCGACAAGGGTTAGGCGCATGACCGACGAGTCCAAGCGCGACAAGCTGATCGCCGCCAAAGAGGCCTGGGCGCGCGAGGGCCGCCGGCCCAAAGGCGGGGCCGAGGCCGGAGCGGGGCGGCGGCTGCCGCCCGGCCAGCGCGAGGTCCACGATTTCCCGGTGCTCGATCTGGGCCAGCAGCCCAACCTGTCCCGCAAGGAATGGCGCCTGTCGGTGTCGGGCCTGGTCGAGCGGCCGATCGACTGGAGTTGGGACGACTTCCTGGCGCAGCCCCAGGTGACCCTGGTTTCAGACATCCACTGCGTCACCTCGTGGTCGCGCTACGACAACACCTGGCAGGGCGTCTCGGCGCGCCATCTGCTGGACGTGGTGGGTCCGCGGCCCGAGGCGAAATTCCTGATGCTGAAAAGCTTCGACGGCTATTCGACCAACGTGCCGCTGGCCCGCTTCGCCGAGGAGGACGTGCTGCTCGCCCATTCCTGGGAGGGCCGCGCGCTCGAACGCCAGCACGGCGGCCCGGTGCGGGTGGTGCTGCCGTCGCTCTATTTCTGGAAAAGCGCCAAGTGGCTGCGCCACATCACCGTGATGGCCCAGGACGCGCCGGGATTTTGGGAGGCGCGCGGCTACCACATGAACGGCGATCCGTGGGACGAGGAACGCTACGGC